>JAPKZQ010000012.1 GCA_026393675.1 Acidobacteriota bacterium
ACGTCGCGATCCACAGGGGCGGTTGCTCAGCTTCGCGGGTGCCCATCGCCATATGCGACAGTGTAGTACAGGCGATCGATCGTGTCGATCCCCCCAGAACTTATCCAATGCCTATCGATCGACTTTCACCACGGGCTGCTAAGCGTCGGCGAACCATTCAGCACCCTCACGTCCCTCCTCGTTCTCCACGAACTGAAGGTGGCGCGTACTCACGAGGCGGTCCGCGGAGCCCTTGAGCTCATCCGTGGAGCGCAGCGGGAGGACGGCCGGTATCGTCTAGCGCCAAGCGGAACGCTCTACCCATGCTCCACAGCTGCGGCGGCTAGAGTACTGTGTCGATTCGGCCACGCGAGAGATCAGAGACTGCAGCAGACGCTCGTTCACCTCCTTGAGACGCAGCACGATGACGGCGGCTGGCGCTGCAATAAGTTCTCGTACGGTCGAGGACCAGAGACTGAATCCTCCAATCCCGGTGTCACGCTCTGGGTGTTGGATGTCTTCCGCTTTACGGACCACGTGAACAAGAACCCAGCTCTCGACAGGGCCGTGGACTCACTCCTGGACCATTGGGTGGTCAGACGCCCGATGGGGCCCTGTCACTTCGGAATCGGCACTCTCTTCATGCAGGTGGAGTTTCCGTTCCTGCAATACAACCTCTTCTACTACGTCTACGTACTGTCCTTCTATGACCGGGCTAGAAACGACCAGCGCTACCTCGAGGCGCTTCGCCTTCTCGAGTCCAAGCTCGATGCGCGCGGCCGAGTAGTAGTCGAGCGCCCGAACCGCAGGCTCGCCGAGCTATCGTTCTGCGCGGCGGGGCGCCCGTCCGATTTGGCGACGGCCCGTTACCGCGAGATCGTGAAGAACTTAGAGAGGTGACACATAGGTCGACGCCACTAACAAGGCGAATGGTGTGCCTTGAAAGGTTCTGATGACTAACCGGTGGAAGTCCGGCCGTGGTAATCGCCAGAGAGCCACGTAGCAGGCTGCCGCTGCACCTGGGCGACCGGGTGTGGTGAAGCGCAGTATCCTCCTGCGAAGGGAGCGCAACCCCGTAGTCCGTACCATGAAGGGAATCCTGCAGCGCCGACATGTTAGGCCCCGCAAGGGGACCAAGAGGGTGCCGAGCGTTTCAACGCTCGCGAAGGCCACGGAAGAGGCGAAGATTCTGGACGCGCAGCCTCGAAGAACCCTCCGGCGTAGGATGAAGGTTGTCGGAAAGCCGTATGAGGGAAAACCTCACGTACGGTTTGATGTGCCAGGGGGTGGAAACCAGCACCTCGGTGCCAGGCGCCACTCCCTGACCCTACGGCCGGCGGGCGGACACAATCAGTTCGCCGTGCGTATCCTTGCAGCCGGCGTCATCGCTTGTCAGGTTGCAGTAGAACCGGAACGTGCCTGCCCGGTCCGCCCGGAACTCGAACGTGACGGGTTTACCCGGCGACGCGCGTTTCGCGATCCGGTACTCGTCCACCGTGAAACTGTGTGGAACGTCTTCGGCGACCAGCGTGATTTTGACGACGTCGCCCTGGGCGACCTCGATTCGGGTCTGGGAGAACTGGTACTTCTTGACCTTGATGAGCAGTTCGTGGCGAGTGGGTTCCTGGGCGTCGGCCGGGCGCGTGCCGCTGACGGCCACGGCCCCTGCCAGGACCAATGGAAGGATCAGAAAGAACAGCCGGCGAGCCAGAACCTGTGGTGACATCCGCAGCCTCCTGTGATTGAGACGTATGGCGCACCCAAACAGTTTCGAGTACGAATCTTACCGGTTCTGGCCCTGCCGTCACAAACCATTACTCGAGACGGTTTCATAACCTGCGTACGGCGGTCTGATTCGGCCGCAAGAACGGGTTATGAAACCGGTTGTACTCTTCGACCCGAGTTGGGTTGCGCACCGCACTGTCTTCTGGCAGCCACAACCCAAGCTGGCTCAGGGTTTTACCGTCGGCGATCCCGACCGCCGCGTGGAGGCCCGCCAGGCCGGCCACCGCGATCGTGTTGCCCCGCGGGGTCGTGGTCCTTGTGCGCGGGCGCGCCGGCGTCAGACGACCCGGCCTCGCCCTGTTCACCGCCGCCCTCGGGCCCGCCCTCTTCCTCGAGCAAGGCCTTACGGCTCAAGCGGATCTTGCCGGACGGGTCGATGCTGATCACCTTGACGAGCAGTTGCTGGCCTTCCTCGAGCTCGTCGCGGACGTTCTGGACGCGGTGACGCGCGATCTCCGAGACGTGGAGCAGACCGTCCGTGCCAGCCATGATCTCGACGAAGGCGCCGAAATCCGTGATGCGCTGCACCTTGCCCATGTACGTCTTGTTGAGCTCGGCCGTTGCCGTCAGCTCCTGAATGATCGCAATCGCCTTGCGGGCCGACGCGTCGTCGGCCGACGCGACGTTCACGCTGCCGTCGTCTTCGACGTCAATCTTCACGCCGGTCCGTTCGATGATGCTCCGGATCATCTTGCCGCCCGGCCCGATGACGTCGCGAATCTTGTCGACCGGAATCTTGATGGTGACGATGCGCGGTGCGCAAGCGGAGACATCCGCGCGTGACGCTGCCAGCGTCTGCTTCATCTTGTCGAGGATCTCGAGACGGCCCTTGCGAGCTTGCGCCAGCGCCCTGGTCATCACCTCGGTGGTGACGCCGGTCACTTTGATGTCCATCTGCAAGGCCGTGACGCCGTCAGCCGTGCCGGCGACCTTGAAGTCCATGTCGCCGTAATGATCCTCGGCTCCCGCGATATCGGTCAGCACAGCGTACTTGCCGGTCGTCTCGTTCATGACGAGGCCCATCGCGATACCCGCGACCGCCGCCTTGAGCGGCACACCTGCGTCCATCATCGACAGCGATCCGCCGCAGACACTGGCCATCGACGACGACCCGTTCGATTCGAGGATGTCGGACACCACGCGAATCGTGTACGGGAACTTGTCCTCCGCCGGAATCATCGGCAGCAGCGCCCGCTCGGCCAGCGCTCCGTGCCCGACTTCGCGACGGCCGGGGCCACGCATAAACGCCACTTCGCCGACCGAGAAGGGCGGGAAGTTGTAATGCAGCATGAAGCGTTTGTAGATCTCGCCGTCGACCATCTCGATCTTCTGCTGGTCGTCCGACGTGCCGAGCGTCGTCGTGACGAGCGCCTGAGTCTCGCCGCGCGTAAACACGGCCGATCCGTGTGTCCGGGGCAGTAGACCGACTTCGGACCAGATCGGGCGGACCTCGTCGAACGCGCGGCCGTCGAGCCGCAGTCCGCGCTCCAGAATCTCGTCGCGCAGGACCTTCTCCTTGAGTTTCTTGAAGATGGCCTTGGCCTCGGTCTTCCGCTCGACTTCCAGTTCCGGAATCGACGCCATGAGGTCCGCGAGCACCTGGTCGACGTGTCCGAGGTAGTCGGCTTTGCCCCGGGTGCGCATGGCCTCCGCGAGCGGAATAAGAGTGCGCGCTTCGACCTCACGGTAGAAGTCAGCGTCGATGGCCTTGGCCTCGACGGTCGTCTTGGGCTTGCCGCACGTCTTCGCCAGCTCGTCGATGGCGTCCACTGTTTCCTTGATGGCCGCGTGCGCCAGTTCGAGCGCCTTGACGATGTGCTCCTCGCTGATTTCCTTCGCGCCAGCCTCGACCATCACGATGCTGTCGCGCGTGCCGGCGACCACGATGTCGAGCAGGCTGCGCTTGCGCTGTTCGTAGGTCGGGTTGATGACCAACGCGTCATCGACCAGGCCCACCCGGACGCCGGCCAGGGTCTTCTGAAACGGAATGTCCGAGATCGCCAGGGCCGCCGACGCACCCGTCAGGGCGAGCACGTCCGGGTCGTAGTTCTTGTCGGCCGAAAGCACCAACGCGATGATCTGCGTCTCGCGGCGCCAGCCGGACGGGAACAGCGGCCGCAGCGGACGGTCAATCACGCGGCTGGTCAGCACTTCCTTCTCGGCGGGCTTGCCCTCGCGCTTGAAGAAGCCGCCAGGAATCCGGCCCGACGCATACGTGCACTCTTTGTAATCGACCGTGAGCGGCAGGAAGTCGATGCCGACGCGTTCGTTGGCCGCCGCGCACGCGGTGACCAGCACGACCGTATCGCCGTAGCGGACGATAACCGAGCCATTCGCCTGCTTGGCGAGCTTGCCCGTCTCGATCGACAGCGTCTGGCCACCGAGCGTGAGTTCTTTCTTATACATGATGTCTGTCTTTCTGCCAGGGAACCGGAGGTCCCAGACCTGCTGTCGTGGGGTGCGGATTCCGGGCACGAGACGGCGGCCGACGGGAAGCAACCGCCTGCCGGCGTGCCACCTACTTGCGGATGCCGAGGCGCTGGATCAGCGTGACGTACCGCGCGGAGTCCTTACGCTTGACGTAGTCCAACAGGCGCCTGCGCTGGCCGACCAACATCAGCAAGCCGCGGCGCGAATGATGGTCCTTGGCGTGGACCTTGAAGTGATCGGTCAGGTAGTTGATGCGCTCGCTCAGGATCGCAATCTGGACTTCGGGGGATCCGGTGTCGCCGTCGTGTGTCTCAAACGACTTGATCAGATCGGTCTTTCGTTCTTTCGTCAGTGCCACGTCAGTCTCGCCTCCACGAACGGTCTAGATCCTCGTCTCTTGACGCGGCCCAGTCCCGCCGTCACGAAATTTCTTACGCCTGCAAAATGAACATGTTACACCAGCACGACGGCCGGATGCAAAACCGGCCCCGGCACCCTGTCGGCGATGGCCAGCAGAGCGCCGTCTGGTCCGACCAATCGGACGCGATCCGGCCATTCCTGCCCGCCCGGGGGCTCGCGAAGCTCGGCCGCTCCGATGTTCCGCCCATGCCTGACATACTGCACCCCGATTTGCGTGACGACCACGGCCGGGAACCCGGTCAACAGGTTGTCGAGAGGGATCATCCGCGCCAGCAGCGCCGCCCCCTGGTCCGGCACGGCGTCGAGCGTCACCGCGGAATCCAGGCCGTATGCGCCGCTTCGCGTTCGGCGAAGGCTCTCCAGATGTGCACCGGTTCCGAGCGTGACTCCGAGGTCGTGCGCGAGCGACCGGACGTAGAAGCCCGCCGAACAGGTGAGACGGATATCGACCAGCTCGCCCTCCATCCCCACGACCTCCGCGCGATGCAGGGTGACGGCCGACGCCGGGAGCTCGACGGCGATGCCACGCCGGGCCCGTTCGTAGGCACGCACCCCTGCCGTCATCTTGGCCGAATAGGCGGGCGGAACCTGCATCAGCGGGCCGACAAAGTTCCCGAGGGCGTCGCGGACAGTCTGTTCAGAAGGCCAGATGCTCCCAGGCGGAGCCTCGAAGGTGACCGATCCGGTCAGGTCGTAGGAATCAGTGGCGCGCCCCAACCGGATTCGGGCGTCGTACGCCTTCTCGGCGCCCGAGAAGAATTGAGCGAGGCGTGTGGCCTGCCCGACCACGAGCGGAAGCACGCCGGTCGCAAACGGGTCCAGCGTCCCGGTATGGCCGATCTTCATGTTTCGCAAGGCCCGGCGCACGACCGCGACCACGTCGTGAGAGGACATGCCGGCAGGTTTGTCGAGAACCAGGATGCCGCCGCGGTTGGTGGCGTGCCCCGTAACCGTTCGAGCGTCCGGCGGTTGCTCAGTCGATTGATTCATGAAGCCGTCGATGAGTCTATTCACCACTCAGGACTGAGTGCTGAGCGAGCACTTTCACCGGATCGCCTCGCAGGAACGCGCAACCCAACTTGCGAGTCGAAGCGCTCAGTCACTGGTGCGTCCGGCCGCCGGGTGTGCGATCAGCTCGGGAACGACGCGTGCCAACACGGTCTCGCGGACGTGGGGCAGATCGCCGGCAATGGTGCAGCCCGACGCATTCTTGTGGCCGCCACCGGCGAAACTGCGTGCAATGGCCCCGACGTCGATGTGGCCCTTTGAGCGGAAGCTGACGCGGTACGTGCCGTCTCCCGCGTGCTTGAAGAACACCACCGCTTGGATGGCTTTCACGCTCAGCGGAAGGTTGATCAGCCCGTCGGTGTCCTCTGATGCCGCCCCAGCCGCCGCCAGCATGGCATCGTCGAGGTGGAGCAGTGCGAGGCGTCCGGATGCCTGGATGTCGAGTGACTGCAGCACCGCGGCCTGCAGGCGCAAGCGGCCGAGCGTATTGCTGTCGTAGAGCCGCCGGGCAGTCAGGACCGGGTCGGCGCCAGCCGCAACAAGCCGTCCGGACATGGCGAAGGTCCGCGGCGAAACGCCGGGATAGCGGAAGGACCCTGTGTCGGTGACGATCGCGACAAACAGCTGCGTGGCCATCTCGGGCGTCACCGGGGCGCCCAGTTCGTCGATCATCTCGAACACCATCTCGCCGACGGCTGCGTAGGTTGCATCGAACCAGCGGATATTTCCGTAGCCCGTGTTGCCCTGGTGATGGTCGACGTTGATGACGACGCAGTGATCAAGACCGCCGAGCCCCGTGCGTTCGAGGTCGCCGCATTCGAGCACGACGAGCGCCTCGGTGTCTGCCGGCACCGTCTCGGCCACCACGATGTCGGACACCCCGGGGAATTCGGTGAGCGGCACCGGCACCGGATCGCGGTTGATGACGCAGGCGTCCTTGCCGATGGCCTTCAGGGCGCCGGCCAGCGCGAGTGCCGATCCGATGGCATCGCCATCGGGCCGGACATGCGACGTGACCACGATCCGCTGATGGCGGCGCAACTGGTCGCAGACGTCGCGACAGGGGGTGGCACTACTGCTCATGCGGGGGCTCTTCCTCCTGGGCGTCGCGCGGGCGGCTGGCATCTTCCTCGTGGATCTGGTGGAGCAGTTTTTCGATCCGGTCGTGCTGCTCGATCGACTGATCGAACCGGAACTCGATCTCCGGCATGCGACGAAGCGTCAACCGGCCTGCCAACTGATGCCTGAGAAACGGCGTGGCCCGCCGGAGCGCCTTGGCCGTTTCCTTGCGCGCGGCCTCATTGGTCATGGTCGTGTAGTACACGCGGGCAATCTGCAGGTCAGAGGTCACCTGAACTCTGGTGATCGTAATGAAGCCGATCCCGGGATCATGCACCTCGCGGGCGACGATCTCGCTGAGCTCCGCGCGGATCTGGTCGCCGAGTCGATCTGGTCGAAATCCCTGTGCCATACGGTGCTACCTGAGAAACTGAACGTCGGTGCGGGTAATCAGGCCGGGTTCGAGGCGCTCGATTTCGCTGGCGACCGCCGCGAGTTCGCGGTCGGCCTGGTTCTCCGACGTGGACACGGTCACGATGCCGAGGCCGGCGCGTTGCCACAGATCCTGGTGCTCGACCTCGGCCACGGCTACATTGAACTTTGTCAGCCGGTCCTTGAGTCGTCTCAGCACCATGCGTTTGTCCTTGAGCGACCTGGAACCGGGCAGGAAGAGTTCGACAGACAAGAGCGCGACAACCATGGCGGATGTCTCGGGGCTGGCGTGCGGGCGATGGCTCGCGCCAGCGCGACCTACACGGTCGCGACCGGCGCCAGCTTCTCGATCATGTAGACTTCGATCACGTCACCGAGCTTGATGTCGTTGAAGCGCTCGAAGCCGATCCCGCATTCGACTCCTGATTTCACCTCGCTGACATCGTCCTTGAACCGGCGCAGCGACCCGATCTTGCCTTCATGGACGACGACATGATCGCGCAGGAGCCGCGCCTGCAGATCCCCGGCGCGCGCCACGCGACCCTCGACGACCATGCATCCGGCGATGGTGCCGAACTTGGGCACCTTGAACGTCTCGCGCACTTCGGCTGATCCGACGCGCACCTCGCGGAAGGTCGGCTCGAGCAGACCCAACATGGCCTTCTTGATCTCGTCGGTCACGTGGTAGATGACCGAGTGCTGCCGGATCTCGACGGATTCGCGCTCGGCCAGGTCGGCCGCGTTGCGGTCCGGCCTCACGTTGAAGCCGATGATGACGGCGTTTGATGCCGACGCCAGCAGCACGTCCGATTCGTTGATCGCGCCGGCACCCGAGTGGATGATGCGGACCTTCACCTTCTCGTCGGACATCTTGCCGAGCGTATCGGCCAGCACTTCGGCTGAGCCCTGCACGTCGGCCTTGACGACGATGGGGAGTTCCTTGATCCCGCCCTCGGCGATCTGCTGCTTGAGCGATTCGAGCGTCAGGCGCGACGACTTGGCGCCAAGCGCGCGTTCCTTGGCCTGCGTCTGCCTGAAGCTTGCCACCTGGCGCGCCTTGGCCTGATCCGCGATGACCTGGAACGTGTCGCCTGGCTGTGGCAACGCGGTCAGACCCAGCACTTCAACCGGCGAGGACGGACCGACCAGCTTGACCGGCTGGCCGCGGTCGTCGAACAACGCGCGAACCTTGCCGATGACCGATCCGGCAATCACCGTGTCACCCACCCGCAGCGTGCCGTTCTGGACCAGCACCGTAGCAACAGGGCCGCGACCTCTGTCCAGCTTGGCTTCGAGCACGGCCCCCTGGCCCGGGGCCTTGGGGTTAGCCTTCAAGTCGCCGATGTCGGTGACGAGCAGGATCATCTCGAGCAGCAGTTCGATGTTCTGGCGCTTCTTGGCTGAGACCGGCACGGTGACCGTTTGCCCGCCCCACTGTTCGGGCATGAGGCCCAGGTCGGCCAGGTCCTTCATCACCCGATCCTGGTTGGCTTCGGGCTTGTCGATCTTGTTGATGGCCACAATGATCGGCACGCCGGCCGCGCGTGCGTGGTCGATCGCCTCGCGCGTCTGCGGCATCACGCCGTCGTCGGCGGCCACGACGAGGATGACGATGTCGGTGACGCGGGCGCCCCGGGCTCGCATCAACGTAAACGCCTCGTGACCGGGCGTGTCGAGGAACACCACCGGCCGCTTGTTCACCACGACCTGGTACGCGCCGATGTGCTGGGTGATGCCGCCGGCTTCGTGTTCCGCGACCTTGGTTTCGCGAATCGCGTCGAGCAGCGTCGTCTTGCCGTGGTCGACGTGACCCATGACGGTCACCACCGGGGCCCGCGTCACCTGATCTTCGGGATGGCTGTCTTCGATTCCGACCTCGAGGACGTCTTCCTCGAAGGTGCGCATCTTGACATCGGCGCCGAATTCGCGCGCCAGCCACGTCGCCGTCTCGGTGTCGAGCGTCGTGTTGATGGTCATCATGATGCGCCGGTCGAGGAGTTTCTTCAGGATCTCCTTGGCGCGGATATCAAGCTTGTCGCTGAGGTCCTTGACCGTCATCCCCTCGGCCAGCGTGATCGTGCGAGTGACCGGTGGCGGCGTCGATTCGATCGCGGCGGTCGGCAACGAGTTGTCCCTGCCGGGCCCACGTCGGCTCGGTCGTCCCCCTGGGCGGCCCATCGGTCGATGTGGCGGAGCGGGCCGGCCAACGGCGGGCCTGGGCGGAGCTGTCGGCGCGCCCGGCCGTGCGCCAGGCATGCCTGGCTGCAGCGGACGCATCGGCTGCGACGGCAGGGGCCGTGGGCCTCCGGTGACGGGCAGTCGCGGGCTGTACGGTGGTCTGAGGGCTGGCCGACCCGGCGTCGCCGTGCCTGGACGCGCCGCCATCGGAGGCCTCGCCGCGGCCGGGGCCGTCGGCGACTTGGCCGCTGGCGTTGCCGCGGTGCCTGTCGCGGCCGGACGTACCGGCGGCCGCGGCGGAAGCGCGCGAGCGAGGGGCTCGAGCGGAACGTGTTTTCGAGGTTCCTCGACCCTCAGTCGCAGCGTGGATGGCACAAAGCGGCCTGCCGCCGGACGCGGAAGGGCGGATGGAGCAGTCGGCGCCTCGGGCGCTTCGACGACAGACGCGGCCTCCTCGACTGGCGCCGTTTCGACAGCCTGGGCTTCCGGTTCGACGGCCTCCGCTGGTTCGGGCGCCGGTTTCGCGTGGACCGGAGCTGGCTCATGGGCTGCCGCCGGCTCAGTGACAATCGGCTCGGGCTCGACCTCAAGTGCCGCAATAGGCTCGTGCTCGACGATGGCCTCTAGTTCCGGCTCGACTGGCGCCTCGACCGGGTGCGGGACCTTGACGGTCTTCACCAGGCGGGGCGGCGGCATCGACGGCTTCGGCGGTGGCGGCGGTGGCTCGACCTTCCTGGCCGTGCCGCCCTTCTTCACCTTGGCAGCGGCGCCCTCGGCGAAGATGTCGCCCTTTGGCAGCGTGACCCCCCGCGTGCGTGCCAGGCGCGCCACGAACTGGTGGGCGACGATCTCCTCGACCGTGCTCGACGCGCTCTTGACCTCGATGCCGTGATCGCGCTTGAACAGCGCGACGATTTCCTGGCTCGTGGTGCCGAGCAACTCCGCGATCTTGTAGATCCGAACAGTTGACAACGCTGACCTCGACCTAGTCTGTTAGCCCACACGGCAGGAGGTGCGACCCCGCGCCTCAGTGCTTCGACTCGCAAATACGAAGACCTATTCTCGCTCGACTATCCGCTCAAAACGCTCGCTCAGCACTGAGTCCTGAGGGAATAAGTTCATCGCCGAACTTATGACTCGAAGGGCTCAGGATTCCGTACCGGACTCGCCACCTTCCGCCGGCATCTCCGTCGCGGCACGCTCAATCTCGGCTCGAGCCGCGGCGACGACCGCATCGATCGTCTCGTCGTCAAGACCGAGCGCTGTCAGAGCCGCCCGATCCGCCTCGACCACAGCCGCTGCCGATCGGTAGCCGCCCTGCTGAAGTGCCGCGACCACCTCGTCATGAATTTCGGGCAGGACCAGGACGCTCGCATCCGCGACATCGGCCTCGGCCGCGCCCTCACCCTCACCCTGCACGGTCTCGAAGCCCTCCAACTGGGCCTCAACCTCCTTGCGCTTCTCCTCGTCGCTCTTGATGTCGATGCGCCAGCCGGTCAGCTTCGCGGCCAGCCGGACGTTCTGGCCCTTCTTGCCGATCGCGAGCGACAACTGCCTGTCTTCGACGACGACTTCCATCACCTTTTCTTCATCGTCCACGATGGTGACGCGCTGGACCTTGGCGGGGCTGAGCGCGTTGGTGACGAAGTAGACCGGGTCATCGGACCATTCGACGATGTCGATCTTCTCGCCGCGCAGTTCGCGAATGATTGCCTGGACGCGCGTGCCCTTCATGCCGACGCACGCGCCGACCGGATCGACGTCGCGCTCGCGCGAGTAGACGGCCACCTTCGCCCGGTCGCCCGCTTCGCGCACGGCGCCCTTGATGAGCACGGTGCCGTCGTAGATCTCGGGGACCTCCTGCTCGAACAGCTTGCAGAGCAGGGCGGGGTCGGTGCGCGACAGCACGATCTGCGGCCCTTTCGTGCTGCGCGTCGCGGCCTTGATCACGGCGCGTACCCGATCGCCCGGCGCGTAGCTCTCGGCCCTCGACTGCTCCTTGCGGGGCAGGATGGTCTCGATCCGGCCGATCTCCATGATGATGTCGCCGTTTTCGAAGCGCTTCACCATGCCGGTGATGACTTCGCCAACCCGATCGTTGTATTCCGCGAAGATGTTCTCGCGCTCAGCTTCGCGCACCTTCTGGAAGATGACCTGCTTGGCCGTCTGGGCCGCGATGCGTCCGAACTGATCGGTCGGCTTCGGGAACTCCATCTCGTCGCCCAGTTCCACGCTGGCGGCCACTTCTTCGCCGTACGCCTCGAGATACAGTTCGCGGGCTTCCGCGATGGAGATCTCGGTGGCCGGCGTCTCGACCTGCTCCACGACTGTCCTGACGGCGACCAGTTCCACCTGGCCTATCTCGGCATTGAATCGGGCCTTGAGGTTTTCACCGCCCCTGAACACTTTCCGCGATGCGGTCAACACCGCATCCTCGATGGCGGCGATCACGACATCGGGCTCGATGCCCCGCTCCTTGGCGAGGGCCTCGATGGTCTGCTGGACGGGGTTATTCGTGCCTGCCATGCTCAGAACTCCACTTCCAACCGCGCGCGCGCAATGAGTCCCAGCGGGATACGCTGGACCCGGCCTTTGACATCTGCCACCAGCACTTCGTCGCCCTCCAGACCCTGGAGCCGACCCGTGAGGTGCTTCTGGCCATTCACCGCTTCGAGGAGCACTATCTTCGCCAGGCATCCCGCGAAACGCCGGTAGTCATCCGCGCCTCGCAGCGGCCGATCCAACCCGGGGGACGAAACCTCGAGCGTGAACCGGTGCCCGATGGTGTCCTCGACGTCGAGCAGCGTGCCGACCTCGTGGCTTACTTCCCGGCAGTCATCGATGGTCACGCCCTCGACGATCGCCGATCCCGCCCGGCCCGCGACCACCGTCGCGCCCGGCTTGTCGAGGTAGATTCGCAGCACCCAGCCCTGCACCTCGCGCCTGAACTGGATGTCAAAGACCTCCAGCCCGCGCGACCGTGCGACACGCTCGGCGATGGCGCGGATCTTCTCGAGGCGACTGGGCTCGGCTGCGGTGTCCACCTGATCCCTGGCCCCTGAAACACAAAAAGTGGGCACTGAACCCACTCCAGCAGTCTCAGACGGGACTTCCAAAGCAACTAAGTATATCACTCGCCGCCCGGGCCCGGCAACGGCCGGACCACCGGGCCCTGGCGTTCGGAGGCTCGATGCGCAGGAGGAGGAGGGGCGTGGGTATGACGTTCATTTCACCAGCAGTGACATCAGCACGAAATACACGAGCATGAGCGCTGCGCCGAAAGGCAGGGCCGCCATGGCCCATTCCCGTGACTTGATGCCCAGTGTGGCGGAACTGACGATGTTCGGGATGTTGCCAGGTATGAGCATCCCGCCCGAAATAAGCAGGCCCATGAGGACAAACGTGATCTGCTGGTCTGTCATGGCGGGTGTGACTTCGGCAGCCACCAGCGTGGCGTTGTCGAGAATGGCGGAGATCGAATTGACCCAGTAGAGTGCCCAGGCAGGCATCTTGGCCACGAAGCGCTCAGCCAACGGTCTCAGGCCAGCGCCCAATAAGATGAGGGCCATGACGAAGACATAAACCCGAAGCCCGCGCAGCATGATGTCTCTGCCCGTATCATGGGCGCTTGCTCTGAGTCCTCGCTTTCCCGCGACAGCAAGTTCGGCTCCTCGCGCGGCCAAGGCCGCTGCCGCCAGCACACCGGGCACGACCCACACGCCCAAGTGCCGCATCAGGTACGAGAACTCCGCATAATGGGGAGGGCCTTTGAGTTTGGCAACGACGATAGTGGAAAGCGGTTCGCCCAGCGGCGTGAGCGCGGCGCCAAGGCCAATGGCGTAGCAGGCATACACCGTGAGTTGTATTTCGTACTTCCTGTCCAGTTTCAGAAGAGTGACCAGTTCCGCCAGCATGATTGCGGCCACGATAGCCGTCAGAACGCCGGAACCGAGGCCGAGGACGACGACCATGGTGAAAACGGCCCCGCTCAGGCCGAGCTTGGCCGTCAGGAAAGACAGCCAGCCTCTCAGATACGAGCGGACGGAACGAAAGAGCCAGCCGACGCCAACCACTGCGGCGGTGATGGCCAGCGGCGCGACAAGGGCCTCCTGAACGAGGTGCACGCTCCACACGTGAGAAATGCTGACAGCCGTCAGCCCCATCACAAGAAGGAAAGCCTCCAGCTCCTCTTCCACGCGCTTCACGGAGAAGGGAAGGGCCAGAGTAAGGCCCATGACCAGAGCGAGACCTACGAGTGGGACGTAGTCGGACAGTTGCACGCACTCGCGACCGCTACTGTGCGGGTCGCTTCTCCAGTTCGACGGCGTACACGTGTGACGCGCCATGCATGTTCGACCGGAACACGAGCCACCGGCCATCGGGTGTGAAGGTCACGTTGGGTTCCAGGCTGTAGTTGTGCCCCGACAGATCGACCAGCGGCGTGGCCACCAGTCCGGCGGGCCCTGGCGTGAAGAGGTAGATCCACTGGCCATTGCCGGGTGCCGCCACGCTTGCCGGGCCGCCGCCGTCACCGGCAAACAGCGTTCCGTCGGGCGACACGTTGAAGTGAACCGACCAATCTGCGCGGGCTACGGCATAGCGCACTGGTTGGCCGGTCGCCACGTCGACGCCGGCCAGCCAGAACACCTCGCTCTTTGGCGTCTGCAGGTCGTACCAGATCATGCGGCCGTCGGCGCTGAAGAACTCGTGCCCGGCAATCTCCATGTCCATCTGCCGCGTGTGCCGCTTTGTCAGGCCCGTGCCGTCGGTGCGTATGGTCCAGATACGATCCAGCTTGTGCCACGGTCCCTCGTGACAGAACATCAGCAGCGTGGGGTCAGTCGGTGAGAACTGGACGTGATTCAGCCAATCGGTGCTTCGATGCACCGTCTTGACGGCGCCTGACGCGACGTCAATCGTATAGAGCGCCATCGGCAGCCGCGCTGCCCACCGGGCTTCGAGGCCGCCTCCGCTCGGCGCGGGCGGCGCGCCTTCCTCGACGAGGCTCCCTGCCAGCAACGATTCAGTCGCATTGAGCGTGAGGCCCGATCCGGTTCGCAGCAGGGGATTGCGCACCACGAGGCGCGTATCCTTCGTGTCGAGGTGCGTCACGTAGACGGCATCGTCCTTCAGATAGAAGACCTGGCGGGTTTTCGGGCCGACCACCACGTGGCTGACCCGTCCCGAGACGACACGTTCGATGGCCCGCGTCTTCATCTCCACCGTGGCGAGGCCGTCCGGCACCGTGATCAGCAGTTTGTCTCCCGTGGCGGTGTAGGCATTCTGGTGAAAGTAGAGCGACGCGCTTCCTGCCTCCTCCGAGAGTCGCACGATGCGATGGCCAGTGGCCGGATCGACCCACTCCCGAGGAGGAGCCGCCGGCGTGGCGGCGCCTCGAGCGACAGGCAGGAGGCGGACCCGATACGCGTGAGGCTGATCACCCGGGATGCGGTACGCCTCCATGGGATTCGCCAGCTTCGTCCAGCTGTCGATGCCCCCCACACCCATCTGCGCCATGTCGAGGTTCAGGTAAGTCTCAGAGCGTCTCGGCAGGTCGATCGAATAGGCCGCCTGTTCAATGTCGCTGGTCTTCACGTGGCGGGCGCCCACGCTCAGCAGTGGGAGCCCTTCCGCCCTGAGTCCGAAGCCCTGCCGGTTGGTCAACTCCACCCAGCACACATCGACCTTGTTGCCGTTCTCCTGCGGACGGGCGTACTCCACCCACTCTCGGCTGACGGTCGAGGAGTACACGCCCACACGCTCAAACGCCCGGTCGCTATACGTCTCGCCCGGCCCGCGGCCGTACCAGGTCAGGTTTTCGAGTCCCGGGCTCGCGACCAGTTCCATGCCGAAGCGCGGCATCATGGCCACAGGCCCAGGACCCGGGCGGTAGTCGGCGTCGACGATCATCTCGCCCGTTCCCCGGATGTCGTAGGTCATGGTGTAGCTGGCTCCCACGCGAGGCAGGGTCCCTTGCACGACGATGGTCGCCGCAGTGTCATCGACGCGCTTCACCTGCACGTCGGCCACTTTCCAGCCGCTGCCGGCCGACCTCCACGCCAGGATGTCGAGCGACGGATCAGTGCGGGCGGCGATTCCCTGAGCCTTCCAGGCACCGTTGTCGTTGTCGGTCGGCGCGCGCCAGAAGTCGGGGAGCGGACCCCGCTCGAGCAGCTTCACGCCCCGATAGGCATAGGAGGTCATGACGCCGTTCAATCGATCGAACACGAGCGCGAAGTCCCGGCCGCTGATTCGGACAAATGGCGCGCTGTCGACCATCCAGAGAGGAGTGGATGGCGCCGGCACATCCGACGTCGACGGCGGGCGGGGCGGAGCCGCGGGTAATGGCAGCGGCCACTGTTCCCAGGCGATCTCGTAACCCCGTTGTGCCCACCGCGTCTCGCGTTTCAACGTGAAGCTCACGTTGAGGAAGTACTCCACCCCGGGTTCGGCCCGAAGCACCGGAAGCCCCAACGTGACCGTCTTCTGCTGGCGCGGCGCCAGATCCAGTGTGGGCATCGGACCCGACGCCACGACGTGCCCGTTGGCGAGCACGTCCCACCGGCCCTCGACGAGATCCTTCGGGTTGATCTCGTCATACCAGCTCTTGATGGATATCGTTCCGGTGGCGAGGTCTACGGGCGCGGCGTGGAGGTACCGGTAGACATACTTGATCGCGCGCAGCCCGGGATGCGGCTGGCGGTCGGCCGCCACCAGGCCGTTCTGGCAGAAGTTGTTGTCGTTGTGGATGCCGGCGCGATCCTCCCAGTACCCGCCATAGGCGAAGAACGACGACCGGGCGTCGCCATCGGTCCGTCTCGTCGACGGGATCGGCAGGCGGATGCCCTGGTCGACCCAGTCCCACACGAACGCCCCTTGCGCGTTGGTGCCCGAGTAGAAGACGTCCCAGTATTCCTTCAGCCCACCGCTGCTGTTGCCCATCGCGTGCGAGTACTCGCTGATGATGAGGGGCATGGTGGGCCGTTGCCGGGCCCGCTCGACGACGTCTGCCGGCGTCACGTAAAAGAACGAGTTAATGTCGGAGTTCGACCCGCCGTGCCGTGTGCTGCCCTGGTAGTGGACCGGGCGTGACGGATCGCGCTGCTTTACAAACTGATACCCGGCCGCGAGATTGGGGCCGTCTCCGGCCTCGTTGCCGAGCGACCACCAGATGACGGATGGGTGGTTCTTGTCGCGTTCGACCATGCGGCGGATGCGATCGAGATGGGCCGGTTGCCACGCCAGATCGTTCGCCAGGCGATTGTCCGGGCCGAGGCCGTACGCGTGGCTCTCGATGTTCGCCTCGTCCATCACGTACAGGCCGTACTCGTCGCACAGCGCGTACCATTCCGGATCGTTTGGATAGTGCGAGGTGCGCACGGCGTTGATGTTGTGCTGCTTCATCATCTCGATGTCGCGCACCATCCACGCCCGCTCGACGGCGTGGCCCGTGTCCGGGCTGTGCTCGTGGCGGTTCACGCCCTTCACGAGAATGGCCTGCCCGTTGACGAGCAGGCGCCCGTCGCGAATTTCGACTGTCCGGAACCCGACGCGCGAGGGGATAACCTCGAGCACGCGTCCCGCAGCGTCGTGGAGTGTCAGGAGCGCCGTGTAGAGATACGGCGTCTCCGAGCTCCACCTGCGCGGCCCGCGAACCGGCAGCGCCAGCGATACCCGCTGTTCGGCGCGCGCAGCCACGCGGATGGCCTGGGAGACCATCTGCCCAACCTGGCGGCCGTCCGCGTCGAGCAACTGCATCGACGCGGAGGCCGCGCCCGGGGACCCCCCGCTATTGAGGACCATGATTGTCGCCCGGCAGGTGGCGTCGCGTCGCGCCTGGTCGAAGTCCGTGCGGAATTCGAAATCACGGATGTGCTGCGTTGGGGTGCTCCAGAGGTAGACGTCCCGGAAAATACCGCTCAGCCGGAACATGTCCTGATCTTCGAGATACGAGCCATCGCTCCAGCGGTACACCTCCACCGCGAGCAGGTTCGAGCCGGCGTGGGCGTGCGGCGTCACGTCTAACTCCGCCGGCGTGCGGCTGTCCTCGCTGTAGCCGATGCGTTGGCCGTTCAGCCACACGTAGAACGCGGAATCGACGCCGGCGAAGTGCAGCAGGATGCGGCGGCCGGTCCACCCCTCTGGCAGCTCGAAGACAGTCCTGTACGATCCCACCGGGTTGTCGTTGCGCTGAGCCCTGGGGTTCTTCGAGTCGTACGCGAACGGATACCGGGAGTTGCTGTAGATCGGCATGCCGAATCCCTGGAGTTCCCAGTTCCCGGGCACCCGGATGTCAGACCACGCGGTGTCATCGAAGGCGGGCCGCTCAAAACCCGCAGGTCTGGCGGCCGGGCTGGCCGAGTACTGGAACTTCCACGCGCCGTTCAGCGAGTGGAACCACGGCGACGCGTCTCGACGGCCCGTGCGAGCGAGGTCCGGCGTGGGATACACCATCATCGAGGCGTGCGGAGGTTCCGTATGGAGATGCAGCACGGCGGGGTCATCCCATTCCTCCCGCGTCGCGGTGGACCACTCGGCGCCGGAAAATGTCGTCGCGAAAAACGCGGCGAAAGGGCGTCCTGGCATCGCGCGCAGCAACTCCACCACGGTCAACGCCGTCAACTGGGCACCGGCCGGGGACGTGTGTGTCCGGTCCCCGAAGAAGAACTCCTTGCCGACCCGATCCGCCCCGATCGCGTCGTAGTGACGAGCCACCTCCTCGTTGAGATTCAGCCATGGCACACCAATTGACTCGGCGATGGCCCGCGTCCACGCGACATAGTCGTCAGTCGCCCGGATCACCTTGTCGTCCTTCCAGTTGTTTCTCGGCACGAGGGAGCAGAGGATCGGGGTCACGCCGTTCGAGCGGGCGTCCGCCACGTACTTTCGCAGGTACCATCCGAAGCTGTGCACGACCTCGGCTCGGCCTGTCGCCTCCATGACGACGTCCTTCGTGTCTTCACCAATGCCTGGAAGCGTGCCGCGAGCCCGACCGGTATTCAGGGACCCGACGTCGTTGTGGCCGAACTGGATCAATACGTAGTCGCCACGCTTGACCTCCTTCAACACCTGGTCCCAGTGCCCCTCGGTCTGAAACGTGCGGCTGCTGCGGCCGCCAAGGGCGCGATTCACGACCCTGATTCTGGCGGCGTCGAAGTAATGCGCGATCGCCGTTCCCCAGCCGAGCTGGCCCGCCGTCGTGTTCTGGACGGTCGAGTCGCCGACGATGAAGAGCGAAGGCCGAGCCGGCTCTGGCGCAAAGACGCGCCCGGCGTCCGAAGCCGGCCCAGAACTGAGGCTCACCGGCAGACTGAACGCGCCCGGCGCGATGGTCGTCGCCAGCACCTGTTGAAAACCGGCAGACACGTCGCCAGGCCCGAAGTCGAAGGCGTACTGCGATGGAGGCGTTGAACCAGGAGAAGGAAGAGACTGCCTGGCAGTGCCCGCTGGACCTGCAAGGGCCAGTACGCAAACGACCGCCGCGGTGAACGATTTCAACCCTGACATGCCCCTCCTCCACGCCGCGCCGCCGAGCGCTCCGGGCCCGTCAGGAAAGGGCTGCGCGGCTACTATCGCAGCAACGCTGACGCCGTCCACAAGACCGGAGCCTGGCCGTGCAGATCGCCGACGTTGCGTGGTCGATCGAGGTAGTACTCGACAGTCGTGCCCTTGTTCGTGCCCGCGCAGACATTGCCGATGTTGCCGTCGGCGTTTATGTACTTCACAAGACCGAGCCAGGCTTTCCGGGCTGCCGGCCCGTAGGTCGGGGCGTCGAGCCAGCCGTTCTTTACACCCGTGACCATCGCAAACGCGAACATGCCGGTGCCGGAGGTCTCAGGCCATGCCTCCGGGTGGTCGAGCAGTTGACGCCACAGCCCATCCTCGCCCTGCATCGTCAGCAGCGACGCCATCATCTTGCGGTATCCATCGAGAATTCTGGGCCGAGCCGGGTGTTTCGCGGGCAGGGAGCGGAGTAATTCGGCAGAACCGGCGGCCATCCAGCCGTTGCCCCGGCTCCAGTAGAACGGGGAGTCTGGCGCGTGGAAGAAGAGCCCGTTTGGCTGCTGCAGCTTGTCGAGGTACGCCACCATCGTTCTGGCGGCGCGATCGACGTAGACCTGCTTGCCCGTCGCGCGGTACGCCTGCACCTGCACGGCGGTGATCATGAACATGTCATCGATCCAATAGCGCGCTTCGGTGGTGATGCCGTCGACCGTGGTGGTCTCCCACTGTTTGTCGGCGAAGCTGCGGCCCAGTTTCAGGAACCGCGGGTCCTTCGTCTGGATGAAGATCTCGAGCGGCACCGTCCCGAACACCCGGTAGTCCACATGCGCGTCGGGCGAGATGTTCTTCGAGCCCTCGGGCGTGAAGAGGGGGTCGAACTTGCGCACGAGCCGCTGCTGGAGGTCCTTGTTGGTGGTGAGACGTGCCAGCGTCAACGACCCGTACCACGTGCAGACTTCGGGATAGATGACGAAGCCGGTCGGTCGCTGGAATGGCCTCACCACGAAGTTCTCGGCGACGCGTGTGCCGACCTCCGCCGGCGACAATCCAGCGGGCCAGTTGGCAAACGCCTGTGCCAGCGTCGCGCCCGGCGTACCGGAAGCGCGTGACGCTGCGCCGTCTCGTTCCATCTCGCTCGCCGCCACCATGAGGACCATAGTTCCCACCACGGCTCCCGCCACGACGCCGCACCATCGCCATTGTCCGTGTCTCACAGCCGTCCTCCTCGATCTCGATGCTGGCTTGCAAGTCGGAACATCGGATCCCCAGATGTGACGAGGGGGCGACGAGCTGACACTCGCCGCCCCCCAGAGATCCTCAAGCAGCCGTGCTGCTCGAGGAGGCGATTGATGTCAGAACAGGATCTTCACTCCGACCTGGGCGCGCCGGGCGTAGTTTGCCTGGTTCGAATTGGTAACCTGCCCGAAGGCGGCATTCGTCGGGCTGGTCACTGGCGCTGAACGGGCCGCCGCGGCGAGATAGGGGGTATTCAGCGCGTTGATGAACTCGGCCCTCAACTGAAGCCGTACGTCTCCCCCGAGCCTGATGTCTTTGATGAGCGACAGATCGAGGTTGTTGATCGCGTCGCAACGCACGTTGGTGAACCTCAACGGGAGCGTTCGCAGGTGGTTGACCGGCGTCGCGTTGGTTGACGTGTCGGTCAGGATCGACGTGAAGGGGGCGGTGTTGAACCACTGCTTGGTGGTCTGGTTGGTGATCTTGATGTCGCTACCGTTGACGGGGTCAGTGCCGTTGTAGAACGCGTCCGAGAACGAGATGGGGAAGCCGGTCTGGAACGTGTAGTTGCCCTGAACCTGCCAGCCTCCGACGATCGCCTCGAGGATCCCGTTCGCCCCGGACAGGAAATGTCGGCCCTTCCCGAACGGGAACGCAAAGATGCCGGTGACAGTCAGCCTGTTGGTCACGTCCAGATCCGAGATCATCTTGGTCGGCCGCGGGTCGGCCGCGTTCAAGTACTCGGTCGCCTGCATCCACTTCGACCGGGTGTAGGAGACCCCTACCGAGTAGCCTCCCGCAAACCGCTTCTGCAAACCGAACTGGCCGGCGTTGTACCACGACTTGCCGTCGTTGTTCGTCGTGTTGATGGCCCCGAATTCAGGGTACGGCAGCAACAACTGCGAGCGGGAGATGGTCGCATTGTTGAAACTGGTTCCCGGCAGCAACCCCGCGAACGGGTTCGTGACTGCCGCTGTCAGGAAGGTGTTGTTGGCCACCATCGCGGCGGTGCGGGAGTTGTCCGTGCTCAGATACTGAGTCGGCAGCGCGTTGATATTGCGCGTGATCTCGATGTCGTAACCGTAGTTGCTGACGAACGCGGCCTCGAGGGTCATGCCGCCCGGCAGCTCGCGCTGGACGCCAATCTGCCCGCGGAGTTGCTTGGACACTTTCGGATTCTGATTGAAGAAGGAAATCGCGTTCCCGAGGAAGGTCTGCCGGCCAAGTGCGTTGCCGACCGGCGTGATGGGCGGCGTGGTGACGAACGCGTTGTCCCAGTACTGCGGGATTGGCGCCCCGAAGGCGTCGGTCGTGGTGCCGACGGTGGTCGTCTGCGAATAGCCGTAGTTGATGATGTCGCCGCGCCGCTGCCCGAGGAAGCCGGCGAACAGCCCGACACCGGCGCGGATGACCGTCTTGTCGTCCAACTGGTACGCCAACCCGAACCGCGGCAGGAAGGTGTTCTTCGGCGTCGTGTACAGCGCGCTCCCGCCGTCGACACCCGCGAACATCAGACCGCCCTTCACGTTCAACTGCGGAACCAGCGCTTTCAACGCGGCGTCATTGAGCGCCGCGTAGTTCGCCTGGGCCGCCGCCTGGAGCGGCTGGACGTAGCTGGCATCGAAGTTGGAGACGCTCGCGTTCTGGCGCTCGGCCATCGGCGATTCGACCTCGTAACGCAGGCCGAGGTTCACGGTCAGCTTGTTGTTGACCCGCCAGTCGTCCTGCACGAAGAACCCCGACGTAATGGAGTATTCGGAGAAACTCGGGAGTACCGAGATTGACGTGGTGGAGGGCATGCCAAGGAGGAACGTGGCGAAGGCCTGCAGGCCCTGATAGTCGGTGCCGCTCGCGCTGTTCTGTCTCGTGTAGGTGTTGGAGAAGGCGTACTGGCCGCTCTGGGCGTTGCCGGTGGGGAGACTGCGTTCGGTGTACAGCCTGATCTCAGCGCCGCCCTTCACCGCGTGCGCGCCCATCGACTTGTTCAGTGTGGCGGCAAAGGTGTGCGAGGTCACCGGCCTGAAGTCGTTGCCGTAGGCCACCGACACCATGTCGCCCGAGGTGAAATCCAGGCGCGGGAACCGCCTGATCACTTCAGGAACCATCGTGTTGTATTGGGCGGGGAAGCCGATCTTCGTGAGGTCGAAGCCGATCGCTTCCGGCAGCTCCATGTCCGAGTTGCGGTCGAAGCGGTTGTAGCCGTACCTGACGTTCAGGACGGTCGTCGCGTTGAACACGTGCACGTCGTCGATCACGGCCTGTTTCGAGATGAACTGGAACAAGGTGCCAGAGGCCGCTGACGAGAGGTAGTTATCGTAGTGGCTGTTGCGCTCGTACCAGCTGTACCGCGCGAACATCCTGTTGTTGGCGGAGAACTTGTGGTCGATCTTGCCGGTGAGGGTGTCGTAGGGCTTCGTCTCCTCCGCAAGGGTTGCGTCGCTGGCGTTGCCGGCTGGACCCGTCGCAGGGTTCGTGCCGGCATTCTTGGGCAGGGTGTAATACTTGAGGATCGCCTGCGCGATGGGGTTGAGCCGGTTCGTCGGGATGATGTTGCCGGAGAACGCCGTTCCGGCGTACTGCCCGGACGTGCCGGTGGGGGCACGGGTCAGCGGATCGTAGATTGTGATGAATGAGGAGTACGCGGAGAAGTCGCCGTTGCGCAGCGCCGCGGTCGGAACCCATGAGGTTCCCGCAATGTCGAAACGCGGCCGCTTGTCCGTGATTCGCTCATAGCCGACCATGAAGAAGGTCTTGTCCTTCCCGCTGTAAAGCCCCGGAATGCTGATCGGGCCGCCCACGGTGAAGCCGGGTCGGTTCGAATTGCTCTCGATCTTCGCCTGACCTCGCGCATTTCCAAAGACATCGTTCGCCCCCAGGCTCGACGGCTCCGCGAAGTAGTAGCCCGTGCCGTGGAAGCTGTTCGTCCCGGACTTGATGACCATGCTGGTGACGCCGCCCTCGGTGTTGCCAAACTGGGAGTCGAAGGTCGCCGTCTGGACCCTGAACTCCTGGACCATGTCGGATTGCGGGACGTAGGTGGCGATGACCGTGAAGGCGTTGTTTGCATTCGCTCCGCTGTTCGCCGTGGCGGTGCTCGGCGCGCCGTCGATCAGCAGATCGCTGCGGTTGCCGCGCGTGCCGTCGAAGGCATAACCGATGATGTGCGTCGGCTCGAACGGCCTGTCCAGCCGCGGGTCACCGGTGAGGGCCAGGCCGGTCGCCAATCCCATGATCTTGTACGGATCGCCGTGTATGAGCGGGAGACTCTCGAGCAGCTTCTGATCCACGGTCAGCCCCAGGCTTCCGTCCGTGGTGTTCAGCGTGCGGGCCTCAGCGGTGACGCTGACGGTTTCCTCCACACCCCCGACTTCGAGGACGACGCCGATGTCGCGCGTCTGGTTGGCCTGGACCGGGACATTGTCCTGGACGTACTTTTTGAAACCCGACAGTTCGACCACGACCTTGTACGCGCCGGGGAGCAGGTAGTTGATCTGAAACAGGCCCTGGTCATTGGTCGTCGTGGAGGCCACCGAGCCTCTGGTCACGTCGGTGGCGGTCACCGACGCCCCGGGGATGATCGCCTTGGAGGTGTCGGTGACTCGGCCGGATATTTTCCCACGTGTTTCCTGAGCGTAGAGGGACGGCGGGAGGACGAGGGCCATCAACAAGAAGACCACCGCCCAGGGCACGAAGCTGGCTGGCGTACGTTTCCGTTCCATTGCTCCCCTTCCTCAAACAGTAAGAGTCCGTGTGTGATCCGCGCTTGTCGCGGCGACTACAGGTAATCGGCACTGCGTCCATGCCTCGATGGCGGCCCCGCGCAGCGCACGAAGCCGTGATTGTCCTTACCGCACTAGTCGCTACACATTGCAGTGGCAATACCACTTGCCCTAGTCGGCGATATGGTTTAGCAAACACTAAAGCGCTGTCAAGCACTAAAAACAGCCGTAACATCCAAGATGTTGGATCGTCTTACACGACGACCTGACAAGGACGTTCTCGCTCCAACCAGACAACATTGGTCTGACCTCTTGGGTCTGCCGGCTGCTCACACGATTCCCGCCTGGCGCCTGACAGACGCGGGTCGTTCCAGTGTTTTCCACGGGCGGTATTGGCTGACACGATAGACGGCGACGGGGTCGATGGCACCGCCGCTTGCCCTGCGCGCCATCGCCAGCACGGGCGTCACGTCGGTGGTGAACGCCCGCTTGAGCGTCGCGAGGGCCATCAGGGCGTCATTGCGCTCCTGGTACTCACGGAGGGCCGTCCGATCCACCAGGCAGGCCTGCACGAACGCCCGCTGCACCTCCATCGCACTGGTCATCAGCGACTCAATCGGATCGGTGACGTTGTGGGATTGGTCCAGCATGTAGCAGGGATCAAAACCAGCCACGCCCTCGAGCGCCGCATCCACGAGTTCATTGAAGACAAGAAACAACTGGAACGGCTTGATCGAGCCCGCATCGAGATCGTCGTCGCCGTACTGGCTGTCGTTAAAGTGAAAACCGCCCAGCTTGCCGAACTGGATCAAGCGGGCGACGATCATCTCGACGTTGACATTCGGAGCATGATGGCCGAAATCCACGAGCGAGAACGCCCGATCGCCCAGCTCGCGTGCGCAGTAGTAGCTGACGCCCCAGTCGTTCAGCACCGTCGAGTAGAACGCCGGTTCGTAGAGCTTGTGTTCGATGAACAGCCGCCAGTCCGGCGGGAGGGCCGCATAGATGGATCGCAGGCTGGACAGGTACCGATCGAGCGTGCGGCGGACGTGCTGCTGACCCGGGAAGTTGCCGCCGTCGCCGATCCAGATCGAGTGCGCGCGGGCGCCGAGCTTCACGCCCAGTTCCATGCAGTGCAGGTTGTGCGCGATCGCCTGCTCGCGCACGGCCGGGTCCGTGTGGGACAGGCTGCCGAACTTGTAGGAGTGCGCCTGGCCCGGCTGGTCCTCGAACGTGTTCGAGTTCGTCGTGCCGAGGGTCAGCCCGCGCTGGGCCGCGAAGGATCGTAGCGCGGCGGGATCGTCGGGTTCGTCCCACGGGATGTGCAGCGAGATGTCCGGCGTGATGCGAACCAGACGGTGAATGACGTGACAGTCTTCGACCTTCTCAAAAACCGTGCGGGGTTCGCCCGGGCCGGGAAAACGTGCGAAGCGGGTGCCGCCCGTTGCGACGCCCCACGACGGCACGGCCACACGGAAACTCGACGCACGGGCCTGGATCGCAGCGATGTCGATGCCCCGGCGCCCGAGTTGCCGCCCGAGCTGCTCGACATCCTCGGCGAGGACGTCGCCGCACCTGCGCCACTCGTCCTCAAGCAAACCCTCCCACTCGATCGCCATCGTGCGCTCCTCGTCTTCGGTCGGCCACCACCCGGCAGCCCGACCGGCACTGTGAGGCCATCAGCCAGACAGGCGCAAGGCGAACAGCGATCGGCGAGCGCGGTTCACATGCCGTAACCCGCCTCGCGGCCGCGGGCGCCCCAAAACCCCTAACTGGAGTGCCGGGACGCATGTGAATCGTCGCTGACGCCTGATCGACGGTACAAGTGACAGTCCGCCCGAGTTGTGCTATACAAAACACCGATGCCAGGCGACGATTCCTCCAAAGGCGCGCCGTCCGCGCGGGATGTCTACCTGATCAAGTCGGTCGTGCATGCTTCCGACGTGCTCCAGACGTTCCGGCACATGGGCGAGGCGCTCAGGCTGCGCGACGTGATGGACCGCACGGGATTCGGCAAGGGCATGTGCTTTCGATTGCTGTACACGCTCCACCATTGCGGCTTCCTCGATCGCGTCGACGGCAACCGCTACCGCCTCACGTCGGAAGTCCGGCGTCGGCGCCGCTATCGGATTGGCTACGCCGCGCAAGGGCAGGATGCGTCGTTTCCGCGCGAGGTCCAGGCGGGCCTTGTCGCAGCTGCCGAACGCGAACACGTGGAACTGGTCATCGTCGACAATCGTTACCAACCGAAGATCGCGCTGCGCAACGCCGAGCTCCTGGTCCGTGAGGGGGTCAACCTCGTCATCGAGTTCCAGACCGATGAGGCCGTCGCGCCGGCGATCGCGTCGACCTACCTCGACGCGAACATTCCGATGATCGCCATCGACATCCCTCATCCGGGAGCCACCTACTTCGGCGCCGACAACTACGTCGCCGGGCTGCTCGCCGGCCGTACGCTCGCGAGGTGGGCCCGCCAGCACTGGAACGGTGCAATCGACGAGATTCTGCTGGTGGAGATTGCCCGGGCTGGCTCGCTGCCCCACGCCCGCATCAAAGGCGTGGTCGCGGGGATCCACGAGACGTTGCGCGAGGCCAAGGACTGCCCGGTCGTGTCCATCGACGGAGACGGCCAGTTCAAGACGTCGCTCGACCGGGTGCGCCGTCACCTGCGCCAGATCCGGGCGCGCCGCATTCTGGTCGGCACGGCCAATGACCCGAGCGCGCTCGGCGCGGCGCGTGCCTTCCAGGAAGCCGGCCGTGCCGATACGTGCGCGGTGGTCGGCCAGAACGCCGAGCCGGATGCCCGCGCGGAGTTGCGCCAGCCCCGAACACCGCTGATCGCGTCGGTGGGCTACTTCCCCGAGCAGTACGGCGATGGGCTCATCAAGCTTGCGCTCGACATTCTGACCCGCAAGCCTGTCCCGCCCGCCGTGTTCGTGCACCACCACGTGATCACCAGGGAGAACGTCGATCACTACTATCCAAACGACGCGTTACTGGGCGTCGGGACGTTTGCGGGTTTCTAAGCCCTGAGCGTACTGCGGTTGGGCTGTTCAGTCGACATCGGGTCGCATGTTTGATGGGCTGAGGTCGACCACGTGATGCTCTACTCAACGGAGTCGAAGGGTAGCGCACCGGTTTTGCGCTCGTAAACACGTTCGTGCCGCGCCAGACCACTTGCTCCCGAAGGCCCGAGATGCACATGCTCCACACCGCAGACTGTCCCCGAGTCGCGGGAAACGGAGGAACCGTGGTTACCACGCAGCGCTTCGTCAGTCGCACCGCGGCAATCTTCGTCACGATTGCGGCGTTGGCTGTCGTCGGGGCGTCCACCCGCACGGCCAACGTGGGCGCGGCCAGGCCTCGGCAGCCCGCCGTGCCGATTGGCACGTTGTCGCTGGCAGACCTCGAGCGCGCGTTCCGCACGCCTCCCGACGATGCACGGATCATGATGCGATGGTGGTGGTTCGGCCCAACCGTCACCAAGGACAGACTCGATCGCGAGATGCGCCTGATGAAGGAAGGCGGCATCGGCGGGTTCGAGATCCAGCCCGTGTACCCGGTCGTGCTGGATGACCCGGCCAGCGGCCTTGTCACACACCCATTTCTCTCGGACGCGTTTATCGATGACCTCCGGTTCGCCGCAAGCCGCGCCCGGGAACTCGGGTTGCGAGTGGATCTGACGATTGGAAGCGGCTGGCCCTACGGCGGTCCGCAGATTGGTATCACGCAAGCCGCCGGCAAACTGAGAATCGAGCACGTGCCGGTTCCCGCCGGTTCCGATCGAATTGCCGTCCCCGATATTCGCTCGGGCGAACGCTTGCTCGCCGCGTTTCTCGCGCCGTCGGCTGCACCGGCCTCGGCGGACGGGTTTCAGGAGATCAGCGAGATCACAGACGGCGTGCTGCGGCTCCCGAATCATGCTGCTCACGCGCGGGAGGCCGTGTTCTTTGTCAGCAGCCGCACGGGCATGCTGGTGAAGCGTCCGGCGGTTGGCGCCGAGGGCTTCGTGCTCGACCACTACGACCGCGCGGCGCTCGATCACTACCTGAGATCTGTCGGCGACCGTCTGCTGTCGGCCTTTGACGCGGCGCCGCCCTACGCGGTGTTCTGCGATAGCCTCGAGGTGTACGACTCGGACTGGACCGATCGATTCCTCGCCGAGTTTCAGGCCCGTCGCGGCTACGACCTGCGCCCCCTGTTGCCTGCATTGCTCCTCGACTCCGGGCCCGCTACGCCAGCCATTCGTCACGACTGGGGCCAGACGCTGACCGAGTTGCTGAACGAGCGCTTCCTTGCTCCCATGCAGGTGTGGGCCCATCAGCACAACACCCGATTCCGTGTCCAGGGATACGGCGTTCCACCCGCGACGATCTCGAGCAATGCCGGCATCGACCTCCCTGAAGGCGAGGGCTCGCAGTGGAAGACGCTTCGAGCGTCGAGATGGGCCGCCTCGATCGGCCATCTCTACGACCGGCCGGTCATCTCGTCGGAAACGTGGACATGGCTGCATTCGCCTGTTTTCCGAGCCACCCCGCTTGATCTCAAAGCTGAAGCCGACCTGCACTTTCTTCAAGGCATCAACCAGCTCATCGGTCATGGCTGGCCCTACACCGCCGACGGCGTGGCATCTCCGGGTTGGCGTTTCTACGCGGCAGGCGCCTTCAACGACAGGAACCCGTGGTGGATCGTGATGCCCGACCTCGCCCGGTATCTGCAGCGTCTCAGCTTCCTGCTGCGCCAGGGAAAGCCCGTGAACGACGTGGCGGTCTACCTGCCGAACGACGATGCCTGGGCGCATGTCGTGCCTGGAAAGATCGGCAGCATGATCGACGCGCTGGCCCAGCGCATCGGCCCCGATATCGTCACCACCATCCTCGACGCTGGATTCAACCTCGACTTCGTCGACGACGGTGTGCTTGCGGAACGGGCGCGGGTCGACCAGGGCAGACTGGCCGTTGGTCAGAGCCGCTATCGCGCCGTGATTCTTCCCGGCGTCGAGCGCATCCCGATGGGGACGCTCCGCGCGCTCGAAACATTTGCGCAGCAAGGCGTAATCGTGATGGCCACGCGCCGGACTCCCGCGTTGGCGCCGGGGTACCAGGCCACGGTGACCGACCACGCCGCCGTTGGTGCGGCCGCCGGCCGCCTGTTCCGCGGACCGTCGGCGACGGGCGTGTTCGTGGAGCGCGAGGCGGATCTGGCCGCGGCATTGACCTCGCGCGTGCCGCCAGACATGGCCGTGTCTGTGGGAGCCGCCGACATCGGCGCCGTCCACCGGCGTTTCGACGCGGCCGATATCTACTTCGTCGCCAACACCTCGAACCTGCGGCGGTCGTTCGAGGCGACCTTCCGCCTCGCTGCCTCGAGGGCGCAACTGTGGAACCCGCTGACGGGGGACGTGACGCCGATCGCGGTGCGCCGTCCGGCAGGGCGAGAAGGCGCCACCGTCCGCCTCGATCTCGCGCCCTACGAATCGACCGTCGTCGTGTTCGCGACGGGCGGGCCGCCGCCGAAGAGTGTCGAGGGACCTCGCGTCGCTGCGACTCCGCCGCCCATGGACATCACGTCGGGATGGCGCGTGAGGTTTGGGCCAACCGGGACAGTCGTGGACTGGGACACCCTGCGATCGTGGACCGACGATGAGGCGACGCGGTACTTCTCGGGTGTTGCCGTCTATGAGAAGCAGGTCGACCTGCCTGCGTCCATGCTTCGTGACGGCCAGTCGGTTGTGCTGGATTTCGGTGAGCCTCGACCCATCGAGGTGGGTGGACCACGAGCGCGGGTTCAGGCGTGGGTTGACGCTCCGGTGCGCGATGCTGCCGTGGTCACCATCAACGGTCGGCGTGCCGGATCCGTCTGGTGCCCGCCATACAGCCTTGACGTGACGCCGCTGCTGCGGCCCGGCAGCAACGTCATCCGGATCGAGGTGGCCAATCTCGCGATCAACGACATGGCCAGCCGTGCACTGCCGGACTATAGACTGCTCAACCTGCGCTACGGCACGCGATTCGAACCGCAGGACATGGACAAGGTGCAACCGGTCCCCGCGGGGCTCTTCGGCCCCATCCGCCTGGTCGTGACGCAGGCGGCGCGCCCCGCGACACTGACACGATAGCCCGGACCATTCATCCCGGCCCGACCAGACGCGATCGCGACAGCGTTCACGTCCGGGTCGGGCGAGGACAAGACGCATGGCTGACGACACCAGGGCCCAGCAGACCGAACCGGTCGACGAATACGAACGCGAACCCGTGCCGCAACGCGCCTGGCTCGGCTTCTCGAGCTTCGTCGGTCAGTACGCCGGTGAACACACAGCCGGCACGGAATTGATGATCGGCCCGCTCTTCATCGCATCTGGCGTGAGTGCGGTCGACGTCGTGGCCGGCCTCTTCGTCGGCAATCTGCTCGCCGTGCTGAGTTGGCTGTTCCTGACGGCGCCCATCGCCGTGCGCGCGCGCCTGACGCTGTACTTCCAGCTCGAGAAGATCTGCGGCCGCAAGCTGGTGACCGTCTACAACCTGGCCAACGGCGTGATGTTCTGCTTCCTGGCTGGGGCGATGGTCACGGTGAACGCGACGGCCGCCGGTGTCTGGCTGCACATCGCGATGCCGGGCCTGAACGACACTTACCCGAACAGCGCTGGATGGGTGGCCACCGTGCTCGTCATGGGCCTGCTCATGACGGTGGTAGCGGCGTACGGCTACAAAGTGGTGGCGCGCATCGCGAACATCGCCGCGCCCTGGATGGTGCTGGTGTTCATCGCCTACGGCATCATTGGCGCGCGGCAACTCGGCATCGACTCGGTGAGCACATTCTGGCCGAAGGCTCAGGAACTCATCTGGACCGGGGGCCTGCCGCTCGCCGGACGGGCGAAGTTCACCTTCTGGCACGTGATGTTCTTCGCCTGGTTCTGCAATATGGCGATGCACATCGGCATGGCCGACCTCAGCGTGTTCCGCTACGCGCGCAAGTCGTGGTACGCGGTGAGCAGTGCGGCGGGCATGTATCTCGGCCATTTCATCGCGTGGCTCGCCGCCTCCATCCTCTACGCGCAGCAGCTCCATGCCACACCCGGCAACACCGATGTGCTGCCAGGGCCCCTGGCCTACAACGCGGCCGGTATCGCCGGGGTGATTTGCGTGATTGTGGCGGGTTGGACGACGGCCAATCCCACCATCTACCGCGCGGGCCTCGCCTTCCAGGCCATCTCGCCCTCGTCTTCGCGTTACCGCGTGACGCTTCTCACGGGCGCGCTGGCCACGATCGCCGGCTTGTTCCCCGCGATTGCCATGAAGCTGCTCGATTTCGTGGCGCTCTATGGGCTGATCCTGATGCCGATGGGCGCCGTGGTGTTCGTGGACTTCTGGCTGGCGAAGCGGTTTGCCTTCCAGTCGAACTACGCGGAGGTGAGCGGCACGGATATCAATTGGGCGGCGGGCCTGGCATGGGTGCTGACGCTCGCCGGTTGTCTCGCCGTGGTCAACATGGGCGGCATCCAGATCTACTTCGTGGGCCTCCCCGGCTGGTTCGCCGCGGCCACCCTCTACATCGTCTTGAGCCGCCTGTTGCAGCGGAAGGAGGTGCGGCTGTGAAAACCGCTGCACGGTTGATATCGCTCTTGTCGCTGGCCGGAACGATCCTGCCGCCCGTGCTGTTCTTCACGGGTCACATGGGTCTCGATGCAACGAAGGTGTGGATGCTCGTGGCCACGATCGCGTGGTTCGCTGCCACGCCACTCTGGATGGACCGGTAGATCCGGCACCGGCTATTGATCCACGTCCAGCCGAACGGTCGGTCTGCGGGCACCGCATCGTTCACCAATGTGGAAACTCTGTGACAGAGGCTTCGCCGGCATTCGCCGCAATCCTCGGTTCCAGCGAACACGAGTGGCGAACGGGAGACCGCCTCCACGAGGCCGATCCGGCCCCCCTGGCGTTCCGGATGGCAAAACCCAGTGGGAGAAGTCTCCGCGTCTTTTGCGGGCCGGCTGGTTTGCGTTAGGGTGTCACCGTCGTATGCGACAAACTGGTTTCAGCGCCATGTCGGCGATTCCGCTGATCTTTGTGGCCGCCGTGCTCTCGTTTCCGGCCGGTGACAATTCGTCGGTGCAGACGGCCATCGATCGCCGCGCCCTCGTCACGCGGCACCACCCCGTGCTGGCTCGCTTCGACGCGGAATCGCCGCTATCGGTCGGCAACGGTGAATTCGCCTTCACCGTTGATGTGACGGGGCTGCAGACATTCGCTGACGCGTACGACCAGACGATTCCTCTCGGCACCTTGTCGCAATGGGGTTGGCACACCTGGCCGAACCCGAACGCGTGGACCATCGAGAGCTTCGGGTTCAAGCCGTTCGCGGCGCACGGCCGGATGGTCGGGTACGCCGACATCCCCGGCGAACGCACGCCAGAGATCAACTGGCTTCGTGCCAATCCGCACCGCCTGCACCTTGGGCGAATTGGGTTCCGCTTGACGCGTGCGGACGGCTCAGCGGCCACGTCGGTCGATCTCACCGACATCCGTCAGACGCTCGACCTCTGGAACGGCGCCATCGTCAGTCACTTCCGCTTGGATGGCGAGGCGGTAGACGTCGTGACCCTGTGTCACCCACGCCTGGATGCTGTGGGCGTCCGGGTGGTGTCGGCGTTGTTGAAGACCGGTCGGGTGAAGATCGACGTGCGGTTTCCCTATGGAACCGGCCAGGCAACAGGGGCGGACTGGAGCAGGCCGGATGCCCACCAGACAATGGTCACGCGGCCGCAGCCGAACGAAGCCCGTTTTGTGCGCACGCTCGACGCGGACACCTACTACGCGGCGGTGCGATGGTGGCCAGCCGGCGTGATGACGACCGCCGGGCCGCACACCTACCTGCTGACGGCCGGTTCCGATTCCGGCACGCTCGCCCTGGTCGTCGGGTTCACGCCAGCCCCGATGACCGCGCCGCTGCCGTCATACGACGAGACCGCCGCCGCAACACGCACGCACTGGAACCGCTTCTGGTCGACCGGCGGCGCCATCGATCTCTCCGGCAGCACCGATCCCCGATGGCGAGAGCTCGAGCGCCGCATCGTGCTCTCGCAGTACCTCACGGCGATCCAGTGTGCCGGCCGGTATCCGCCGCAGGAATCCGGACTCACATTCAACAGCTGGGAAGGGAAGTTCCACCTCGAGATGCACTGGTGGCATGCCGCGCAGTTTGCGTTGTGGGATCGCCTGCCCCTCTTGGAGAGAAGTCTCGGCTACTACCAGGCCATTCTGCCGAAGGCCCGCGCGACAGCGGTGCGCCAGGGTTACACGGGCGCACGCTGGCCGAAAATGACCAGCCCGACAGGCGATGAATCACCGTCGAACGTCGGGCCGTTCCTCGTGTGGCAGCAACCGCATCCCATCTTCTACGCGGAGCTGGTCTACCGCACGCGTCCTGGTCGAGCGACGCTCGAGCAATACCGACAGGTGGTGTTCGAGACCGCCCAGTTCATGGCGTCGTTTCCCGCCTGGGACGAACAGGGCGGACGCTTCGTCCTCGGCCCGCCGCTGCAGTGCGCGCAGGAAACCTATCCCAAGGACCGCACCTTTAACTGCACCTATGAACTGAGCTACTGGGCGTGGGGATTGCAGGTCGCGCAGCGCTGGCGCGAACGGCTGGGCATGACCCGCGAGGCGACGTGGGACCACGTGCTGAAGACACTCGCGAAGCCGGCTGTCACTGACGGCAGGTACCTGTTTGCCGAAAGTGCGCCAGACACCTATTCGAACCCCCGGATGGCGACCGATCATCCGTCCGTGGTTGCTTCGTTCGGCGTACTGCCGGGGGTGGACATTGATCCGGCGACGATGGGCCGCACATTCGCGTGGATTTGGGATCACTGGGATTGGCCGTCCACGTGGGGCTGGGACTATCCGATGATGGCGATGACGGCCGCGCGGCTTGGACAGCCGAATCTGGCCGTCGACGCGCTGCTGATGGACACGCCGAAGAACGTGTACCTGGCAAATGGCCACAATTACCAGCGGCCGGGCCTGACGATTTACCTGCCGGGCAACGGCGGGTTGCTCTACGCCGTGGCGATGATGGCCGCCGGATGGGACGGCGCGCCGCCAGGTTCGGCGCCAGGGTTTCCGAGGGACGGTCGCTGGACGGTCAGGTGGGAAGGGCTGCGCAGGGCGTTCTGACTGGCGGCTTTCTGTCGCGAGTGACGCAGGGTGTCAGGCCTCTTGTGCGGGGAGGATGTTCAACATGATTCGCAAGGCGTTTCGGATGAGCGTGAACGCTGGCGCTGCGAAGGAATACGAGCGGCGTCACAATCCGATCTGGAAGGATCTGGAGGAGGCGTTGCTCGATCATGGCGTGGGCACGTATTCCATCTTCCTCGATCCCGAGTCGCACGACCTGTTCGGGTATGTCGAGGTGGAGAGCGACGACCTGTGGGCTCGGGTCGCTGCGACCGACGTGGGCCGGCGGTGGTGGCGGCACATGCGCGACTTGATGCCCACCAACGGGGACGACAGCCCGGTGTCGCGGGATCTCCGCGAGATCTTTCACTTGGAGTGTTCGAGCCATCCACGCCCGAGAGACGCAGAGGTCGACCAGGATGGTGCTGGTCCGAACCCCGTCCTCGACGACGCGCGCTAGATGCCGCTCCTGATGGCTATCGCAGTTCGACGATCACCACCGACTTGGCTGGCAGGCTCACGCTCAGCGTCCCGCCGGCAAGCGTCACTCCGGTCAATGAGGCCGGCTTCACAACGTCAGGCGCGACAAATGTGTTGTGCGCCTGCATGGCTGTGGCCGTGAGCACCCGGCCCGAAGCCGCGGTGAAAGACCCGCCCGCCAACCTCACCGCGAGTGTGACCGGCTGGTGCGGATTGGCGTTGACGAGGGAGAGATGAACGGTCTTGCCATCGGTCGCCCGCGTGGCGGAGGCGCTGACGGCCGGGATGGTCTGCCCGCCGAAGGCGTAGTCCGGCGACGTCAATTCCACGGGGAGGAACGTGCCGCCTTGGTGAACCTTGAACATCTCGAACACCCAGTAGGTGGGCGTGCGAAGCATCTTTTCCTTATCGGTGAGAATCATCGCCTGCAGCACATTGACCGTCTGGGCGATGTTCGCCATCACCACGCGGTCGGCGTGGCGGTGGAAGATGTGGAAGTTGAGCGCAGCAGCCAGAGCATCGCGCAGCGTGTTCTGCTGGTAGAGAAACCCGGTCTCGGTGCCGGGCTCGACGTCGTACCACGTGCCCCACTCGTCCACCACGAGGCCCACGCGCCTGTCCGCGTCGGTCTTGTCCATGATGGCGGCATGCTTCGTGATGTAGTCGTCCATCTGCAAGGTCCGCTTCAGCGTCGAGAACCATTGGTCCTCGCCGAAAACCGTGGCCGAACCCTTCGCGCCCCAGTTCCCCGTGGGCAGGGTGTAGTAGTGGAGCGACAGGCCGTTCATCTGGCGGCGGGCCTGGTTCATCAACACTTCCGTCCAGTTGAGGTCGCCGCCGTTGGATCCGCACGCCACGCGGTAGATGGGGTTGGCCCGGTCGTAGTTCTTGATGAACGTGTTGTAGCGCCGGAACTGGTCGGCGTAATACTCGGGGCGCATCGTGCCGCCACAGCCCCAGTTCTCGTTCCCGACCGCGAAGTACGGCACGCGCCACGGCGTGTCGCGGCCGTTCTGCCGGCGAAGATTGGCCATCGGCGAACTCGCGCCGGAGGTGAGGTACTCGACCCACTCCATCATTTCCTGGACGCTGCCGCTGCCGACGTTTCCGCTGATGTAGGCGTCGGTGCCGAGCATCTCGACCAGATCCATGAACTCGTGCGTGCCGAAGTGGTTGTTTTCGACGACGCCGCCCCAGTGCGTGTTGATCATGGAGGGGCGCTTGTCGCGGGGACCGATGCCGTCTTTCCAGTGATACTCGTCGGCGAAGCAGCCACCCGGCCATCGCAGCACCGGGATCCGGAGGTCCTTCAGCGCGGCGACGACGTCGTTGCGGATGCCGCGGGTATTCGGGATCGGCGAATCCGGCCCGACCCAGATGCCCTCGTAGATGCCTCGGCCGAGGTGCTCGGCGAAGTGGCCGTAGATGTTGCGATTGACAACCGCTCCGGGCCGGTCCGCCCGGAGTGTTGCCGCAACGACGGCAGGGGCCTCGGAGGATCCGGGCGCTGGCGCCTGGCCGTGCGCGACCACCAGCAACAGGAACGGAAGCGGGGCGAGGCGGATGACCTTGTGGAGTCTCATGGCACCGATTATCGACGTCGCGGAGGGGTTGTCAAGGCTGTGGATCCCGGCTTGACCTCTTGCCTTGCGATGGACGGGAGCGTGATGTTACCATCCGGCCTCGGACGGGCGCAGCGAGCGCCCATGACGGCGTCTGCTGGATCCTCCCCCCGGCGTGGCGCGGCGCGGCGCGGTACCGTGCGACACGACGTATCCTCATTCATCTTCTCGCATTGGAACAGGTCATCATGACGCACCTCCACGATCTCTGGAACGACCATGACGCGGGGCCTGAGGCCGATGCACTCGGACATCTTCGCTACCGCTCGAATCTCCTCGGCGCCGACCAGCGCATCACCAACTACGGCGGCGGCAACACCAGCGGGAAATTCGACGTGCCTGATCCCGTCACCAGCGGACCTGTTCGTGTCCTCGCGGTCAAGGGCAGCGGTGGTGATCTCGGCACGATCGGCAGCGGCGGCTTTGCCGTGCTGGATCTCGCACGGCTCCATCAACTCCGCGCGATCTACCGTGGCGAGGCGTACGAGGACGAGATGGTGGCGCACTACCCGCGCTTCAGCGTCGCCAACCACGGCGTGGCGCCCTCGATCGACACGCCGCTCCACGCCTTCCTGCCGTTCGATCACGTCGACCACCTGCACCCTGACTGGGCCATCGCCCTGGCGGCCAGCGCCAACGGGAAAGCAAGACTGGACGAGTTCAATCGCCGCTTCAACCGCAAACTGGTGTGGGTGCCGTGGCAGCGTCCCGGCTTCGAACTGGCCTTGATGCTGCGGCGTGCCGTGGAGGAGCAGCCAGACTGCGAAGGCATCATTCTGGCCAGCCACGGGCTGTTCACCTGGGGAGCGACCTCGCGCGCGTGCTACCTGAACACGCTGGCCGTGATCGATGACCTCGGCACGTTCGTGCTCGATTACCAGCAGCGGATCCCGCTGTTCGGCGGCGCGCGGCACGCGGCGCGGATCGATCGGCATGATCTGGCCATGGCGATCCTGCCGTTCCTGCGCGGGCGCATGGCCACACTGCGTCCAGCCATCGGCGTCTTCGACGAGTCGGACGAATCGCTCGGATTCGTGAATGCCCAGGACGCCGAGGTGCTCGCGGAAGTCGGCACGAGTTGTCCCGACCACTTCGTGCGGACGCGGATCAAGCCGCTGCATGTCGAATGGGATCCGGCGACGGGAACCCTCGACATGCTGCGCGAGGCCATCACCCGGGGCGCCGATCGATACCGGCAGGAGTACACGGCCTACTACCAGTCGTTTGCGACTCCCGGCTCGCCCAGCCTGCGCGACCCGAATCCCTCGGTCGTGCTCGTCGCCGGCGTCGGACTGTTCGCGTTTGGCGCTACCAGCCGCGAGGCGCGTTTCACGGCCGAGTTCTACCGCAATGCCATCCGCGTGATGGCCGGTGCGACCGCGCTCGGCGGGGGGCGCACCGCGCCAGGGCCGCTCTCGCAGCCCAAGAGCCCCGACCGTGCAGCCGGCTTCACCAGTGTCAACAACTACGTGGCTCTCCCTGGCCGCGAGGCGTTCAACATCGAATACTGGGCGCTCGAGGAGGCCAAGCTGCAGCGGATGCCGCCGCCAAAGGAGTTCAGCCGACGTGTATTCCTCGTCATAGGCGGCGCCAGCGGCATCGGGCGGGCGGTGGCGTTGAAGGCCGCGGCGCTCGGCGCGCACCTCGTCGTCGCCGACCTCAACGCCGCCGCGGCGTCTGAGACGGCCGAGCTGGTGGGCCGCGTGGCGGGCGCCGACGCGGTCGCCTCGTGCGCCGTCGACATCACCAGCCGCGAGAGCATCCGCCGCACGATTCTGGAGACGGTTCGCCGTTTCGGGGGCCTCGATATCGTGATCAACACGGCGGCCGTGTTCCCGTCTCCCGATCTGGCCGGCCGGATTACGGACGAAGAGTGGCAGTCGACGCTGACCCTGAATGTCACTGCCAACTACCTGCTGGCCGACGAAGCGGCGACGGTGCTTGACGCGCAGAAGATCCCGGCCGCCATCGTGCTCACGAGTTCGGCCAACGCCGTCGTGGCGAAACGCGGCAGCGAAGCCTACGATGTCAGCAAGAGCGCCGTCAGCCACCTGGTGCGGGAGCTGGCGATTCGCCTCGCGCCCACCGTGCGCGTCAACGGGATCGCTCCGGCCACGGTGGTGAGCGGCTCGACGATGTTCTCGCGCGACCGCGTGCAGTCGTCGCTGACGAAGTACGGGATCGGATGGAGCGAGGAGGAGAGCACCGATCAGTTGCGCACGACGCTCGCGCGCTTCTACGCGAACCGGACGTTGCTCAAGGAACCGATCGGGCCAGACGACTGCGCCGAGGCCATTCTCTGGCTGGTCAGCAACCGGAGCGGACGAACAACCGGCCATATCATCCCGGTAGACGGCGGGCTGCCCGAGGCGTTCTTGCGGTAACCGAATTCGCCGCGGCCTCAAGATCCCGGCTGTCGTGGAGGCGCCCGACGATGTGGTTCTGGTGGAGAGGACCCAGGCCTGGGTCCTCGGGCTCGCGCTGTCAATCGAGGTGAACCTTGACGAACGGGCAGCGGAGGCGGAAGAGCGATGCGCTCCACGTCGCGATCGATCTCGGGGCTGGCAGCGGGCGAGCCCTCGTCGGCGGCGCGGGTCCCACCGGTTTGCGGCTCACCGAGGTCCATCGCTTTCATTACACCCCCCGGCGGGTCGACGGGCACCTTCGCTGGGATATCGGCGCCTTGACAGAGGGTGTGCGGGCGGGCCTCCAACGCGCGAGGGCCGCCGCTGAAAGCCTGCTCGCCCCGATCGTGTCGATCGGCGTCGACTCGTGGGCCGTCGACTACGCCCTCCTCGATGCCGAGGGCCATCTCCTTGAGGATCCGATCTGCTACCGCGACGAGCGTACTGCCGATGCGATCGACGAGGTGCTCGCGGTGCTGCCGCGCGAGGAGATCTACGCCCGCACCGGGATCCAGTTTCAGCAGTTCAACACCTTGTACCAGCTGTGGGCGCACGTGCGCGATGGCCTGTCGGACCGTGCCACGCATCTGCTGCTGATGCCCGATTTCTGCCACCACCTGCTGTGCGGCTCGCTCGTGTCGGAACGCACCAATGCGTCCACGACCCAGTTGCTCGACGCCAGGACCGGTCGCTGGGACGAGCAACTGTTCGACCGCTTACACCTGCCGCGCCACCTGATGCCGGACATTGTCGCCGCCGGCACCGCGCTCGGCACGCTGCGGCCTGAGCTCGGCGGCGAACGAGACGTGGCGCCCGTGTCGGTCATCGCGCCAGGCACGCACGACACGGCCAGCGCCGTTGCGGGCACGCCACTCGCCCCGGGCTGGGCGTTCATCTCGTCGGGAACGTGGTCGCTCGTTGGCGTCGAGCGCAACGAGCCGCTATTGTCGGAGGCGGCCGCTCGCGCCAACCTCACGAACGAGTCAGGCGTGTTCGGCAGTGTGCATCTCCTGGCGAACGTGATGGGGCTCTGGCTGCTCGAGTCGTGCCGGCGCGAGTGGGAGGCAGAAGGGCGGGGGCAGGACCTGCCGTCGCTGCTGAGGGCAGTGGCTCGGGTGCCGGAGTCGGCGGGTGTGGTCTTTCCCGACGACCGCCGCTTCTTCACCCCGAGCAGCATGGTGAGTGCGCTGCGCGTCGCACTCACCGATTCAGGACAGGCCGACACCAACGATCCTGTTCTGCTCACGAAACTCGTCCTGGATTCGTTGGCGCTGCGCTACGGGTCTGTCGTCGACCGAATCGAGCAACTGACCGGCCAAGCGATCAAAGGCCTGCACGTCGTCGGCGGTGGATCGCAGAATGACTACCTGAACCAGGCCACGGCAAACGCCAGCGGGCGGCCCGTGCTGGCAGGCCAGGTCGAAGCCACAGCGACAGGAAACGTGCTCGTGCAGGCCATCACGACCGGTGAACTGGCGTCGCTCGAAGAAGGGCGGCGCCTCTTGGGCGGGTCACGCACGCTGCGCCGCTTCGAGCCGCGCGATCGCGCGCGCTGGGTCGAGGCCTCCAAGCGCTACCGTGACCTCGAAGCCCAGCACTCGCGGTACGAGGAGCGCACTTGATCACATCGAGGCGGGCCGGACCACCAGGTCGTAGTGATGCGCCCCGACCACGATGCCGTCGACGAATTGCCCGGGACGGTAGTCGTTCGGGTCGATATCCGTGAGGTAGACACACGAATCGATGTCGGGAGCCTGGCTGGCCAGCCGCCCGCGCAGGACGAGATCGTGATCGGGAGCCGGGCCATCCACCAGTACCCTGACCTGCTGGCCGACACGGCGTCGTTGCGCCTTCTGGACCAGGCGCTTCTGGAGGGCCATCAGCGCGTTTCTGCGCGCCGCCTTGACGCGGGCGGGCACGTTGTCCTTCAGCGCAAAGGCCGTTGTGCCTTCCTCATGGGAATACGTGAAGACGCCGAGATGATCGAACTGGACGTCGGCGACAAACGACTTCAGTTCCTCGAACTCGTCTGGTGTCTCGCCCGGGAAGCCGACGATGAGCGTGGTCCGGAGCGCCACGTCGGGGATCCGGGTGCGGATGCGGTCAAGAAGTCGCCGGTACGACGAGCCGGTTCCCGGCCGTTTCATGCGTTTGAGGACGCCAGCAGCGGCATGCTGCAACGGCAGGTCGATGTACCGGCAGACTTTCTCGCAGTCGGCCATCGCGTCGAGCACATCGTTGTGGATGGTCGTGGGGTAGAGGTACAGGAGGCGAATCCACTCGAGGCCGTCGACCTGGTTCAGCTCGCGCAATAGCCGGGCAAGCGCACCGCGCTCACCCCGGTCGACACCGTAAAAGGTCGTGTCCTGCGAAATCAGGATGAGTTCCCGCACGCCGCGGTCGGCGAGCCGGCGCGCCTCGGTCACGATCGACTCGACGGTCCGGCTCCGATAATGGCCACGCAGCGTGGGGATGATGCAGAACGAGCAGGTGTAGTCGCACCCCTCGGCCACCTTCACGTACGCGTAGTGTGGCGGCGTCACCAGCGTGCGGGGTGTGTCGGCGTCGTAGAGATAGCTGGGCGTCGGGATTCGGGGTTCGGGACTCGGGATTCCCGCCTTCGCCACGCGGCCTGCCGGCCTGCTTCGGCGTGGCACGCGGGGTTCGGGACTCGGGATTCGGGATTCGGGACTCGGGATTCGGGATTCGGGATCTCCCCTGGGATCGCCGGGCTCCAGCCCGGCCTTCGGTCCTGACGGCGTGACAGTCCGTATGGAGGCCGGGTCTTCCGCCTTCGCGCCACGCTTCGGCGGACCGCCGTAGCCTTGGCGGAGGCTGTTAGACCCGGCGAACGAGGTGCTTCGGTACAGCGTGACGGGCATCGCACCCGGCCGGGTTGGCGCCGTGGATGCAATCGCCCGGACGATATCCGGTACCTCTCCGGTGCCGAGCACGGCATCGATTTCACCGATTTGCGCCTGCAGGTCGTCGCGGTAGCGCTCCGCCAGGCAGCCGGTGACGACGAGCCGCCGGCAGCGGCCCGTCCGCTTCAGTTCGGCCATCTCCAGAATCGCGTCGACCGATTCCTGCTTGGCCGAGTCGATAAACGCGCAGGTGTTGACCACCAGCACGTCGGCGGTCTCGGCATCCGGCGTGACCTCATGGCCCGCCTGCTGGACGAGGCCTATCATTACCTCGGAGTCGACGAGATTCTTCGGGCAGCCGAGAGACACGAAACCTATCTTCATCTGACGCTCTTCTTGCTCCCTGCGCGCAGCCTCGTGCCTGCGGGACGACGGTTCCTCCGCGTCCCCGCTCACGCAAGCCGGCAAAACATGCCTTGCCTGGTTCGGTCGCCGATCTTGCGTGGGGCCCCCCATCCCCACGCCTGTCTTGGCCCTCACGGCACGTTTTGCAGACTGACGCCCTTCGACTTCGCTCAGGACTTCGCTGTCGGCTTGGTTCGAGGGGTCGCTTCGGAAGCCGCCCTCCCACCGACACGAGCGCCAGCGCCTGCGGGCTCTCCCGAACCCCGAATCCCGACTCCCGACTCCCGACTCAGGGGTATAGCCGATTGATCATGCGCGGATACGGGATGGCTTCGCGCAGGTGATCGAGCCCGCAGATCCAGCTGACGACCCGCTCGATGCCCATCCCGAACCCACCATGAGGCACCGTGCCGAAGCGGCGCAGGTCGAGGTACCACTGGAACGCTTCGGGCGGCAGCTTGTGGTCGTGGATGCGCTTGAGCAGCAGGTCGTAATCCGCGATACGCTGGCTGCCGCCAATAATCTCGCCATAGCCTTCCGGCGCGAGCACGTCGACGCACAGGGCGACCTCGGGCCGTTGCGGATCGGGCTCCATGTAAAACGCCTTCACCTGGGACGGATAGCGATGCACCGCGACGGGCCGATCAAAACTGTTGGCCAGAATTGTCTCGTCAGGCGCTCCGAAATCGCCGCCCCACTCGAACGGCTGTCCCGTCTCGTTCAGCATCTTGACGGCGTCGTCATAGCTGATGCGCGGGAACGGTTTGCGAACCAGTTCCAGCTTCGAGAGGTCGCGTTCGAGCTTCGTCAGCTCGAGCCGCCGGCGATCCAGCACCCGGCCGACCACGGAGATTACGAGGTCTTCGGCCAGGTCGATGACGTCGTCGAGTGTGGCGAACGCGACTTCGGGCTCGACCATCCAGAACTCGGTCAGGTGCCGGCGGGTCTTGGATTTCTCGGCGCGGAACGTCGGGCCGAAACAGTAGACGCGGCCGAGCGCCATCACATTGGCTTCGTTGTAGAGCTGTCCGCTCTGCGTCAGATACGCGGTGGTGTCGTCAAAGTACTGGACCGGAAAGAGCGTCGTTGTCCCTTCGCAGGCCGCTGGCGTAAAGATGGGTGTGTCGGCCAGGATGAAGCCACGGTCGTCGAAAAAGCTCCGCACGGCCGCAATCACTTCGGCGCGCACACGCAGAATGGCGTGCTGCCGCTCGGCGCGGATCCAGAGATGGCGCCGGTCCATCAGGAAGTCGACGCCATGCTCCTTCGGCGTGATGGGATACTCGGCCGAGGCGCCGATGATCTCCAGCGTCGACAGGTCGAGTTCATAGCCGCCCGGCGCCCGCTTGTCGGCGCGGACTTTGCCGGAGACGATGAGTGAGGTCTCCTGGGTCAGGTGATCGGCGGCCAGGAATGTCGCCTCGTCTACCGACGCCTTCGACATGACACCCTGGATGAAGCCGCTCCCGTCGCGGATGGTGAGGAAGTGGATCTTGCCGCTCGATCGGCGGTTGTGCAGCCAGCCGCGGATGACGACCTGCTGCCCGTCGTACCGGGCAATGTCCTCGATGTACGCAACGGTGCCTTCGTGCTTCATGACGAACTCCCCGCGATGTTGAATCTCTTATTGTAGCGGATTCGAACGGGAGGCCGTACGATGCGCGAAGTTGGGTCGGGTCACTATTCGCTGCCAGACTGGCTGCGGCCTCGTGTTCGCCCGCTACTGTCACTGCCCCCCCATCTTCCTCCGTTCGCCCATTAGCATCCATCCAGCGATGCGTGCGCGGGCATTGGCAGAATCTGCCATCGTCGCGCGTCTCGATGGGCGCAGAATCGGCGATTCGCGCCGATCCGATCGTTAGAATCGTTCGACAATTCCCAATCTCGACGCGTGGTACGCCGCATGCGGTCTCCATGGCGTGGCATCGCCGTCGGCCGTGCGGCAGTGGGTGTTGAGCCTGCCGCACCGCGTCCGATACCTGCTGGCCTGGGACCACGACCTCTGCCGGGCCGTGGTCGCCGTGTTCCTCCGCGCTGTGCCGGCGGCGGAGCGGTGCCAATGCCCGCGCTCAACGCGGTGGCTGGCCCGCCTGCTCGGGTTCTGACGCGCTATTTCTCCCGCGACTTGAGTACGCCGCGGAACTTTTCGGCAAGCGACCCGAACGCCTCCGCCGGGGCAACATCCTGGCGCTCAGAGTACTCGCGCAACTCATCTACGTCGGCGCCGGCCGGAGCCGACCAGTCCTGAACGAGCGAGATGCCAATCCGCTTCTTCTCGAGATCGATGCTCAGGATCTCGAATCCCCCCATGGTCCCCACGGCCACCAGGCGAGACCACCCGTCCGAACGCCCCGACGGCGCAAACGTCGAGGCGTGCGCCAAAGCCTCGATCCCCGGCTCCAACTCGACGAACGCCCCGAACTCCGCGAGGCGCGTGACACGGCCGGTGCGCACCTGGCCCACCTCGTACCTTTCGTGGACCGTCGACCACGGATCGGCGGTGAGTTGCTTCAGCCCAAGGGCAATCTTCTGCCCGTCGTCATTGACGCGCAGAACTTTGACGGTGACCTCCTCGCCCGGCTTGACGACCTGCGACGTATCCGACACACGGGACCATCCCATCTCGGAGACGTGGAGCAGGCCCTGCACGCCGGCCCCAAGATCCACGAACGCGCCGAACTCGCGCACGGAGGCGACGCGCCCGGTCAACACCGCGCCGACGACGATCGATCGCCGGATTTCTGCGGCGCTCACCCGTTGCTCCTCCTCGAGAAGCGCGCGCCGCGAAACCACGAGGTTCCTGCCACCCTTCTTGTATTCGATGATCCGGAATGTGTAGACGTGCCCTTCGTACTCCGTCGGAGCCGCATTCCGGATGGTGTCGATCTGAGACATCGGGCAGAAGGCGCGCTGGCGGGCGATTCGCACCTCGTATCCGCCCTTCACCGCCCGTTCGACCTTGCCTTCGACCGGAAGCCCGGCGTGGAACGCGTCTTCGAGCTGCCGATCGGTCGCGGTCCCGCGCGCCAGCTTCCGGGAGAGCGTGAGCCCTCCCTCGGTCGACACCACCATGGCCTGGATGCGGTCGCCGACAGCGACCTCGAGAGCGCCATCGGCGTTCTTCAGTTCGTCGATCTCGATGACGGCCTCGCCCTTGCCGCCGACGTTGACGAACGCTACCTCGGGGCCGATGGCGACGATCGTGCCCTCGATGGTCTGTCCCTTGTCGAAGTGCGTCGCTTGGAACGAAGCCTCGAACATCGAGGCGAAATCTTCTTCGGGCTCGCTCATGGCACACTCCTCATGATGGTGACTCGACGTCGATTCCCCGCGCATCAACAACTGCTAGTCTGAGTCTACCGCGAGCCACAGCGCAGTTAGCACAACGCCTGCTTCATCCGATTCAGCGCTTCGGTGAGAGTGGCGCGCGGGCAGGCGAAGTTCAATCGCGCGAATCCGTCGCCACCCGTGCCAAATGAAGGCCCCGACGATAACGCCACGCGAGCGCGCTGCAGGAAGAACTGGTACGGGTCCTTGTCAATACCGCTCTGCCGGAAGTCGAGCCACGCGAGGTACGTGGCCCTGGGGCGCCACCATCGTGACTCCCGACAGTTCACGACGTACAAAATCCACCACGATGGTCCTATTGGACTCGAGGTACTGCAGAACTTCGTCGAGCCATGGTTGACCGTCGCGATACGCCGCCGTCGCCGCAACGAGCCCGAGGCTGTTCACTTCGGCGAAGTCGCCGCCGTGATCTCCGGCCACGCGTGCCCGCAGCGCCGGGTCCTGCACGATCGCAAACGAGCAACGCAGCCCGGGGATGTTGAACGTCTTGCTGGGCGCCATTAGCGTCACGGTCCGGCGGCTCACCTCGGGGCCGAGCGAGGCAATGGGTAGATGCCCGGCTCCCGGATAGACGAGATCGCAGTGGATCTCGTCCGAGCAGATCAACACGTCGTGCCGGAGACAGACATTCGCGAGACGCTGTGTCCCGTGTCAGCGTCCCCCTTCGGGCCGCTGGATGGCCGAAATCACCGTCTGAGAATGCACGTTATGTTCACGGCCTCGGAGGCGGCCCCTGGGAGGCCGCTAATGCCTCCGATTGTCCAGTCTGTCCTCCTAGGTTTTGTCCCGCCGGTCCCCCTCGATTCCGCTACAATCTGCCTGCCTGTCCACCACACTGCCCCAGCGTTCGCGGAGGACCGTCCATGCGTCGCGCTCTTGTTGTTCCTCTCTGCGTGCTTGCCCTGGTTCCCGTCATCGCACAGCAGCAACAGCCGCCGCCGCAGCCCGCTCAGCCGCCTGCCGCAGGAGTCGCGAGGCCGGCCGAGCAGGCGCCTTCGGCGGCCCCGGAACCCGTCAAGCACACCACGGCGGCCGTCAACGTCGACGAACTGATGCCCCGCGTCGCCACCTACATCCAGGGCTACGCCGAGCAGATGTCGCTCGTGATCGGAGTGGAACACTACAGCCAATGGCTGCAGCGAGAAGACGCCGGGCCTCGGGCGATTTCGAGACAACTCGTTGCCGAATTCGCCCTCGTTCGGAGCGGGAACGACTGGGATGGGTTCCGCAACGTGTACGAGGTTGACGGCAAGCCCGTCTCCGACGCGAAGGACCGCATGGCGAAGCTGTTCACCGAGGCACCTGCCAGCGCCGTCGAGCAAGGGAGGAAGATTGCGGCCGAGAGCGCGCGATACAACATGGGCGCCATGCAGCGGAACTTCAACGTGCCAACCGTCGCGCTCTTCTTCCTGTCAGCGGCCAACCAGGGACGGTTCCGGTTCACGAAGGACAAGGACGACCAGGTCGGCGGCGTGCGCGTGTGGAAGGTGAAGTACGAGGAGGCGCGAAAACCAACCATCATCAGGACCTCGAGCGGGAAGGACATGCCAGTCAAGGGCGAGGCGTGGATCGATCCGGTCGACGGCCGGGTGCTGAAGACGCACATGCAGATCGACTCGGAGATGAGGATCGCGTCCAACGCGAGCACGGGGGGAAGAGGAACCACCGCGCCTTTGAGGGTGAATACGACCGCGAGCATCACGGTGACCTACACCCTCGAGCCGAAGCTGGGAATACTGGTGCCCGCTGAGATGCTCGAAACCTACGAGGCGCCGATGCGGTCGACCTTTACCGGCGAAGACAACATGACGAAGGTCAACTGCCGCGCTACTTACGGCGACTTCAAGCGGTTCGAAACATCAGGCAAGTTCGTCGTGCCGAAGTGAGCGGCGCGAGGCTTCCAGTCCGAAGTCGAAAGTCGTTGAACCTCGCAGTCCGAAGTCGGTTTTGGAAAGGTCTTGCGCCCTGAGCGTCGACACATTACTTGCCGGGGCCGGCCGCTGGGGGTGCGCCCCAAACGAAGTCGCCAGTTTCAAGGCGCCAGTCGTTGCCGAACCAGCCGAGGGCGCGGATGCCCCCGGTGCCGAGACGAAAGATGTCGGCCGACACGATCATCGCGCTACAGTGACGTGTCGACCAGTTCAGGATGCGCAGCCATCCAGGCACGGATCGCCCCGACGGCCGACTCGATGTCGGCCTGTTTGGTCGCGCAAATGTCGAAGAGCTCGGCTCGCGAGATCTCGGCATAGAAATGAACCATCCGGTTACGATAACCGGCCATCTTGAGCCAGCGCACTGCGCCAGCTTCGTCTATCACACCGTGCTCGGCGAGGTAGCGCGGGATGTCCCGGTACTCGGCTGCGGGCTGCCCGAAGGCCTTGGCCAGCACGTGGCGTCCAAGATCGAGCAGGGCTTCCAACGCGCGCCGCAAGTATGATTCCGCAGCAGCCGGGGTTCGCGGATCCGCCTCGAAGGCCTCGATCGAATCGAGGGGCAACCGACGGATGTCGGCCAGCATGGCGTCGATCCAGGCAATTCGCTCGGCGACGACGCTGGCACTGATGCGGGAGGGGGTCATGGCATGGTCGCCAGCAGGTGGGCCCGGCGCTCCCGCTCAAAATGCGCCAGATCACCGGCGCGCCGCAAGACATATAACTGGTAGTTGGCTTCGCGCACTCGATCGCGCGCGAAGAGGAGTTCGCCCGACACCGCCGCAAGGGCCAGAAACGGCGGCGCCTCGGACAACACGATCAGGTCGACTCGCGGCGCGGCAAACACGTCTTCAAATGCGGCAGTCATCAAGACCCGCTCGTCAACGCTCCAGATCCGCCCGGGTTCGGGGAGTGCGGCCAGGTCCAGGTCTGATGTCCCGCCTGCGGCAAACGTCTCGCTGCCAACCAGATGCGCAAGAGCCTCGCGCGCCCGACTCCCGAACGCGTACAGCACGTCGATACCAAACCGAGTGGCTATCGCCGCGACCTGTTTACCGGCATTCGCCGTCCCGCCATGGCTTTCTCGGCGAGGGCGGGATGGCGGCGGCGTCATAGCCATGGGTCGTTCCTCAACTGCGAGGACCTGTGCCGCTGATTGTAGCCCGAATCAGGTGCGGCGGACCTGGCTTCGGTCCGAGTTGTGGGCTTGGTTCGAGCGGTGGGTCTGGTTGATCTCGTGCTGAAGGCGGGACGCCCTGAGCGCGGCCTTCAACGCTGGCTGGCCGGCAATTACGGGAAGACCGGGGACGGGTTAGTCGTCCCGTGTACGAGGGATCTGCCACCAGGTGGAAAACTAACCCGGCCCCCTCCTGGGAATGACGCGTGGGTGGTGCGTCTTCCGGCGCCGCGCGCACCCGAGAGCGCCCGGCTGTGTGAGGCGGCGCTTCGCTACCGGAACTCCTCGATGTGGGCCGCCAGCAGGTCGCGCAGCCGCGCGAATCGGGGGTACCTGGAGAGGTTGGTGCGGGCGTGACGAAGCGTGCGCGGGATGTACTGAATGTAGACCGAGTTCCGACGGGTGGCGGTCTGGTAGCCGAAGGTGCCGAGGGCCTTCAGGTTGCGCTGCAGCGCCATCAGGTCGAATCGTCGCCTGAATTCGGCAAGGTCCGTCTGCGACGTCGGGGATCCCTTGAGCGCGAGGAAGTAGGCGATGAACTGCTGGACGTCGTCCTCGCCGATGTCCACGTACGAATCGCGTAAGAGGGAGACGAGGTCATAGGTATCCGGGCCCATCCGTGCGTCCTGAAAATCGATGATGAAGAGCTGGTCGCCGCGAAGCATCAGATTGCGACTGTGATAGTCGCGATGGCAGAGGACGCGCGGCTCGCCGGCCAGTTCCTCCACAATGGCTCCGCACTCCTGGCTGATGGCTTCGCGCGCGGCAGGCGTGATGGTGGCGCCCCGGTATCCGCCGACGAAATGTTTGACGAAGAAGTCGAACTCCCATGTCAGCTTCTCGACGTCGAATGCGATCGAGTACGGAATGTAGCGGTCAGATGCCAGTTCCTGGCCTCGCCGCTGGATGTCCGCGATGAACTGGATGGCCTGGCGGTAGAGCGCCGCATGGGCCGCCTCGGCGGCCGCGCCCACGTGAGCCTGGAGCGTGACATCGCCCAGGTCCTGCTGGACGAGGATGCCGAGGTCTTCGGCGTGCCCGAGAATCGCTGGAATCGGGACGGGGACCTGGGCGAGTAACAATGCGACGTTCACGAAGGGCAGGGCGTCGTAACTGAAAGGCGCTGCGTTCAACGCCAGCACAAACGGCGCGCTGTCCCGCGGAATCACCCGGAAGTACTGCCTGTCGGACGCATCGCCGGTCAACGGCAGCACACGGGCGCCAGCCGCGGCCAGGCCCGCCCGATCGAGGTAGGCGTTGATCTGATCGGGCAGCGGGACATCCGGGGCAGCAGTGAGCGTCGACATGCGAATCTATCCTTCTTCTGAGGCGGCCGGTCGCCGCGCGTCAATCGACGACACGAGCAGATCTCCGACCACGTGTTCCCCGGGTTCGGCGGGCGGGCCATCGCGAGGCCGGATGATCGATCGCTCGTGGCGCGCGCCGTCCGGGATCGAGACGCCAGCGGCAACGACCGACCGATCGAGCGTCACGCCGTGTCCGACCCGCACATCATCCCACAGGACGCAGTTCGTGACGCGCGCACCGTCGGCCACGGTCACGCCGCGCCCCAGCAGGCACTCGCCCACGTGTTCGATCCGCGCGATGTCGAGGCATGTGTCGAGGTAGTCTGCCGCGGTGCCGATGTCGCGAAACGCCGCGCCGCTGACAAACGCGCGTACGCATCCCGGACGTCGCGCCATCATTCGGCGGTAGATGCCATTGATGGTCTCGGCCGGCACGTCCGGATCGAGCGGGGCGAACACGTCTGCGTCCACGGCCTGCACACCGATGAAGTGGAGGCCCATGTTCGCGGGTCCGGGTGGCGTGAACCCGGTGACCCGTCCATCCCCGTCAACCGTCACACCGCCATAGTGAAGCGGGTCCGGATTGGGGACGAGCGCCAGGGTGACCTGCGCGCCCGACTGCTGGTGGTCAGTTGCGAGCGCGGCGAGGTTGACGTCTGTCAACGTGTCGCCGTTGACGACGAAGAACTGGTCCGCGCCCACGAGCGGCAGCGCACGGGCCGGGCCGCCCGCACTGCCGAGGATGGTGCGTTCCCACGAGTAGCGCACCTGCACGCCGAACCCGGTGCCGTCGCCGACCGCTGCCGTGATGGTCGCTGGCAGATGATGCAGATTGAGCACCGTCGAGCGGACGTCCGACGCGGATAGCCAGCGGAGGATGCGCCCGACAAGCGGCACCCCCGCGACGGGCAGGGCCGGCTTGGCGCACAGCAGCGACAGCGGGCGCAGGCGAGTACCGAGACCGGCCGTCAGCACCATCGCCGGCCACGCCGGATCGTGCGTGGATCGCCTGTCGGCAGCCGCCGTCATTGGGAGCGGCCCGGGTCGTCGAAGACCATGTCGTGGCCCTTGAATCCGAGCGCTTCGCGCGTCTTCATGAAGAGCCCGTAGTACGAATCGAGAATGAAGTCGCCCGCGCCCTTGCCCATCGCCGCGGCCATCTCGGTGATGCCATCCGAGGTGCCCTCGATTTCGACGAAGGTGCCCACCGGTGTTTCGTCCACGGCGATGATGACGCCCTCGGCCGTGAACTCCTCGCGGTACTTCTCGTACCGGAACCAGGCGCGCAAGTCGAGGCGGTCAAAGATCTGTCGAAGCATGTCGCCGTCGGCTGCGGCGGTTTCGAGCTCCTCGCGCTGCTTCATCGGCCCCGGCTGTACCGGTCCCTTGAACGTCAGGATGCCCGTCGACCCGTCTTGCCGGATGCGCAGCACGCAACGCTTGCGCCGCAGCGACTCATCGTCGGTGTCGAACAGGCTGTCCTGCTGCAGTCGCCGCGGGCGAAGCGGCGCGGCTCCGGCCGCGATGACCGCCGCGCGGGCCTGACCGGGGGTGTCGAATCGAAGCTTCACTTCCCGTTCGAGCATATCTGCCAAATGTACGCGTTTTCAGGGCGCGGTGACAACGTCGCTCGCCGGCGGGACGGCGGCCCTCTCGACGTTCTTGCCGAACACGAGCACGGTATGGCTGCTGCCGAAGCCCCCCGGGACGAGCAGCGACTTGAGCGCCAGGCGATCGCGCAGCCGATCCGGACGCTCCAGATCGCCGACGAGCCCGCTGCGCTCGACCAGGTCGAGCAGGAATCGCGACTGGCTCGAGACCAGTAGCGTCGACAGCCCCGCGCGCCCCGCTTCGCGCCTGAGCGTCGTGAAATCGACGTGCGACGTCAGATCGCGAGTGCCCGGCGCCACGAGCCACGACGGCGTGCCCCGGCTGCCCGGCCCGGGCGGATCGGCCATGTGCCGCGAGAATGCCGTCAGGGTGGCCACGGCGTTCGGCTGTGCGTACATCGTCCGGGCCTCGTAGCCGTAGTCGATGAGAATCACGAAGCCGCGTGCAAGACGGCGTGACGCGTCGTGAATCCAGTCGACCGCGCCAAGATTGACGTCGACGGTGGCCCCCGGGTGCAGCGTGATGCCGAGATCCTCAAAGTAGTGGGCCAGTCGTTCGGTCGAAGGTGGCCCCAGGCGTTCGACCAGCGACTCGCCATCCACGTCGATGTAGATCTCGCCCAGGCCCGCGGGCGTCATCACCACCAGATGCACGGGAAACGCGTCGAGCAGTTCGTTGGCGAGCAGCACGCCGGCACCGGTATCTGGCAGGTCGGGCGATGACGAGGTCAGCGTGCGTCGGTGGGGACCAAGCGTGTCGGGTTGCGCAGCACGCGCCGCCGCACTACGTTCAACAAGGTGGAGCCGGATCGTTTCGTAGAGCGACGGATCCCGTCGCGAGAGCGCGTCAAGGATGTCGCACGACAGGCGTCCGTTGCCGGCCCCGGCTTCGACCAGGTGGAGGTGTCCTGGTCCGGCGCCGCCGTCGGGCGGCAATTGATGCCACAGTTCGGCGATCTGGACAGCCAGCAGTTCGCCGAAGAGAGGGCTCACATCCACGCTGGTGACAAAATCGCCCGCGCGGCCTGATCGCTGGACCGCGCGGGCGTAATAACCGGAGCCTGGCGCGTAGAGCGCCACCTCCATGTACTGGGCCACCGTGATCGGGCCCGACTGCCGGATGCGATCAACAAGGAGCGCGCGGCAGTCGGATTCCATCGCGTGGTCGTCCAGGTGAGGCTACTCCTTCGTGATGACGACGAACCGCTGCCGACCCTGACTCCAGAGCAGGATCTGGACCGCGCCGCCCGTCTTCACCGCAGCCAGCGCCTTGGTGGCGTCGGAGACGGTTTCGACCGGCCTCCGATTGACGCGCAGGATGATGTCTCCGGGACGCACACCAGCGCGCGCCGCCGTGCTGCTCGGATCGAGATCGGTGACCAGCACGCCGCGTGTGCCCGACGGCACCTCGAGCCGGCGCGCCATATCTGCGCCGAGCGGGCCAAGCGTCATGCCAAATCCGCTGCCGACTTCCTCGTCGCTGGCGCTGGTCGTGCTGCGAGTGGTTTCCGCGTCGAGGTTCAATTCCTCCACCGTGACAGACAGGCTCTTCTCAACCTTGTCACGAAGCACCTTGATCGGCACGGACGCGCCCGGCTTGGTGTTCATGACGATCGTGACCAGTGCGTTACGGCCTGAGACGGGTTTGCCGTTGAATTCCAGAATCAGGTCGCCGGGCTCGATTCCAGCCTTGACTGCCGGGCCATTCGCCAGCACCTCGGAGACCAGCGCGCCCTTGCGTTCCTTCAGGCCGAACTCGGCCAGCGCGTCATGCTGCAAGTCCGCCACGGTGACGCCAATCCGGCCCCGCACGACCTTGCCCTTCTCGAGTTGCGGCAGGATGTCCCTCACGGTGTTGATCGGGACCGCGAATCCGATCCCGATGTTGGCGCCACGCGCACTGTCGGTATAGATCGCGCTGTTGATGCCGATCACTTCACCACGCAGGTTGAGCAGTGGCCCTCCCGAATTGCCCGGGTTGATCGCGGCATCGGTCTGCAGCACGTCCTCGAAACGGCCGTCAGCCACCTGCATCGGCCGCCCGAGGGCGCTGATGACGCCCACGCTCACCGTGTGGCTCAAGTTGAACGGATTGCCAATCGCCATCACCCAGTCGCCGGGCTGCATCTGCGTGGAATCGCCGAGCCGGGCCTCAGGCAGCGGATGGCTCACCTTGTCGGTCAACTGGATGAGCGCCGAGTCGGTCAACTGATCGCGCCCGACGATCCTGGCCTGGTAGACCTGATCCTCCTCGCCGTATAAGCCGACCTCGATCTTGGTCGCGCCCTCGACCACGTGGTTGTTGGTCAGGATGTACCCGTCCTTGCTGATGATGAAGCCCGTGCCGGCCGCCTGCGTCACTTCCTCACGCGGCTGACGGTTGCGCGGCTGCGGGAAGAAGCGGCGGAGCTGATCTTCGTTACCGCCGAACATGTCGGTCAGATCCTGGGCCTGCCGCTTGGACGTGGTCCGGATATTGACCACCGTCGGCGTCACGGCCTTGGCAATCGTCCGGAACGTCTGGGCGTCCACCGGGCCGGTCGCAGGCGTGCTGGCGCCAACCTGCGGGACGAGCGTCTGCGCATCAGACCGGGGCGACAAATCAAGACGCGAGGCAATCACCATTCCCACCGCCACCGACGCGACGGCAATGAGCACGGTGTAGAAGAACGTGGTCTTACGACTGGACATACCAACCCTCCAAGAACAATCTGGTCCCGGCGGCCCGACCCCTGTTCTGGCCAAACGACAGCGTTGGAAGCGGAGGGGGCCACCAGAAAGTATACGTCGACCTTCTCTTACTTTGACGCTGGTCCGACCCGGGAAGTTTGACGGTCGCACCCATCGGCGGCCCGGAGACGTCTATAATTACAGGGAGGGCCCTGCCCTCAGTGCTTCGACTCGCAACGACCGTAGCCTGTTCTTGCGAGGCGATCGGGTGACCAATGCTCGCTCAGCACTGAGTCCTGAGTGAACACATTCGTCGCCGTGCTTGTGAATCGAAGGACTCAGCCAACCGCTCATGTGACATCCTGCGGCCATCGGCGGCGACCAATGCCTGTCGTCCCGACGGCTGCCGAAAAGAGAGACCGTGTTCAGAACAGCGACAACTGTCTTCACGATTGGTCTTGTCTCCGCCACCCTGGCCGGCCAGCAGCCGCCGCCGGCGGCGGTGCAGGCCAGGCCAGATCAGCAGGTTCCGCCGATCACATTCCGCTCAGAGGTCAACTACGTCGAAGTCGATACCGTCGTCGTCGATGCGCGGGGGAACTTCGTCCGGAACCTCAACCAGGGGGATTTCCAGGTCTTCGAGGACGGTAAACCCCAGAAGGTGACGGCGTTCTCGCTGGTGGACATCCCGGTGGAGCGCACCGAGCAGCCGGCGTTTCTCGGCCGCGCCGTGGAACCCGACGTCCGCTCGAATGCGAAAGCCCCCGACGGCCGGCTGTACGTCCTCGTCCTCGATGACATCCACACCGACCTGCGGCGTACCGGACAGGTAAGGCGGGCGGCGAAGCAGTTCGTGGACAAGTTCCTCGGCGCCAACGACCTCGCAGCCGTCGTCCATGCCAGCGGGCGCGCCGACGTCAGCCAGGACTTCACGAACAACAAACGTCTGCTCGATCAGGCGATTGACCACTTCTCGGGGCGGAAGCTCCGTTCCGCCACGCTCAACAAGATCGACGACGCGCTGGCGAAGCGGAATAACCCGATGATGGGGGACAAGCCGCCGGTCGACACCGAGGAACAGGAGCGCGCCTACAATGCACGCTCACTCCTGTCGACGATTTCCAATCTGGCCGACTATATGTCCGCGATCCATGGCCGGCGCAAAGCGATCGTGTTGCTGAGCGAAGGCATCGACTACGACATCAATAATCTGATGGAGATGTCCGATGCGTCCATCATCAGGCAGGAGACGACCGACGCGATTGGCGCCGCGACCCGGGCCAACATCAACATCTACGCGCTCGATCCACGCGGTCTGACCGACTCGGGCGACGATGCCATGAATCTGATTGGACTGCCGCCCGACGATCCCAACGCGAATTCGCTCGGCATGACGGCGCTCTGGGACGAGATCAGGCTGTCGCAGGATAGCCTCAACACGCTCGCCGACGAGACCGGCGGGTTTGCCATCACGAACACGAACAACACGGCCAGCAAACTGCAGAAGATTGTCGACGACAACAGCTCGTATTACGTGCTCGGCTACTACCCGACTAACGAGCGGCGCGACGGCCGCTACAGGAAGATCGACGTTCGCCTCACCCGTCCGGGGCTGATCGTGCATGCCCGCAAGGGCTATGTCGCCTCCTCGGGGAAGGCGCCGGCGGCCAAGAAAGCCGACGCCACCAATACGACGTCTCCTGCAGTGCGTGACGCCCTGAACAGCCCGCTGCAGACGACGGGACTGACCCTGTCGATGTTTGCCGCGCCGTTCAAGGGACCAGCACCCAAGGCGACGCTGGCGATTGTCGCCCAGTTCAGCGGCAAGGATCTCGCCTTCACCGAGAAGGATGGCAAGTTCACCAACGCCGTCGACATGTCCTACATCGTGATCGACCCGGAGGGAAAGGTCGTGACCGGGAACAAGGACACCATCAACATGGCCCTGAAGCCTGAGACCTACAAGCGCGTCATGCAGCTGGGCTTCCGGGTGCAGGCCAAGATCGACGTGCCGCCCGGGCGCTATTCGCTGAGGCTGGCCGTGCACGAGAGCGGCGGGCGCGTCGGATCGGTCTTCACGGATCTGGTCGTGCCTGACTTCCTCAAGGAGCCGTTGACGATGAGCGGGCTCGCGGTGACGTCGGCAACCGCCGGGCTGGTGCCAACCGCCGGGGCGTCGGATCTGCGCGACCTGCTGCCGGCGCCGCCCACGACGGAGCGCGAGTTCACGTCGAACGATCAACTCGCCGTACTGGCCGAAGTCTACGACAATCTCGGCGCGCAATCGCATGCGGTCGAGATCACGACCACGCTGCGATCCGACGACGGAAAGACCGTCTTCAGCAACAGCGAGCGGCGTCAGAGTTCAGAGTTGGCCGGGGCGCGGGGCGGCTACGGATACACGTCGAGGGTGCCGTTGACGGATCTGACGCCTGGACTGTACGTGCTGAAGGTGGAGGCGCGGTCGAGCCTGGGCAAACCCCTGAGCGTCGCCCGCGAAGTGCAGTTCCGGATCATCCCGTAGCAGCAACCGAGGAAGGACGGAACCAGCGGCGACCGGGAACGGGACGCGACGGCATCAGGCGAACGGCGGCGGAGTCTGATGCCACAAGGAAGAGCACCGCGAAACAGCTTCGTTCAATGCGGCCTATCGTCGCAGGTGCGTGGGAATCTCTGAGGACCGTATTGTGTGCGATCAGGGCGGAGAGGTCGTTGGGGGGTGCCCGTTGTGCGGATCGGACGCACTCGTGCTGGATACCGAAGACTACCTGGAGTGCTCGGTGTGTCGAACGCTGACCCAGCGGCGGCCACCCGTGGAACTTGGGCTCGAAGAATCTGAGGCGAGGTACGCTCACAACTTCGGTGCCAGGGAGCGGCGCTGGCTGGCACTCATCGCCAACGCGGATCCCCCTGTCCGCTCGGTGCTGGACTTGGGGGCGGGCGACGGGGGCTTTGTCGGCCTGGCACACGCGGAAGGGTGGACGGCGCGGGGACTCGAGGGCAGTGAGGCGATGGTGGCCCTCGCGCGTGCTCGCGGGTACCCGGTCGAGCTGTGCGACGTCGATAGATGGAGCACCGATGCCACGCGTTACGGGGTCGTCCGGTTGTGGTACGCGCTCGAGCACGTCCGGCATCCTGGTCGTCTACTGCGCGAGGCCGCACGCAGTCTCCACGCCGGCGGGTTGCTGGCGATCGCCGTCCCGAACGACGCGAACTGGCTCTCGAAGCAGGTCATGAGATCGCCACAGGATCGCTTCTGGGAGCACCCGCTGCATCTTCATCACTTTCCGCCGTTTGGCCTCGAAGGCTGGCTGCGAGGACTTGGCTTTGAGGTGGTGATCGCCGAGGCCGGCCGGCCGACCGAGTTGATGCGCGGCGGCAATCTGCCGCTGCACGAAACATGGGAGGCAGCGCGCGAGCACGATCCGTCGCTCAGCCGGCTGTTCTACCAGCTTGGCGTCGGCCGCAGCAGGGAGTTCCTGCTGCGCGTCGGGGCGGGTCACCGGTCGTGACGTTTCGGGGTGACGTACTGAGGCGCCTTCCGTGCGTAGCCTCAGGCCTTCTCAGGCCTGGGGCTACACATACTCCGGGAGTGGCGACCGAGGGCGCCTGCTAGAACCTCTTGACCGGCTTGGGCTTGATCTTCCCGTTGGCGTGCTCGAACTCGTAGTAGTCCCTGAACATCTTCGGATCGAGCGGCGCCTCCAGCGTGATGGTGGTCTCTTCGCCAGGCAGCAGCGGCTTCTTGACCCGTCCCGTCAGCGCCGCCACTGGCTGGGGGCTGTTGGCTTTGTCATACCAGTACTGGGTGACCTTGAGGCCGGCAATCGAGCCGGTCGGCGAGACGTTCTTCACCCTGACGATCGTGCGGATGATCTTGGCCTTGTAATCAGGCTCAGGCCTGATCGGGAGGTACTGGATTTCGGCTACTCCCTTGACGGGTGCTACGTACTTCGTCGTCTGGGCAATCACGGTTCCGACCGACAGGGCGAGGATGACGAGCACCGCAACGGCGGCATAAACGTGACGAATCATATTCCCTCCAGGGGGCAGAATGAGGCCTTTGGTCACCGATACCAATCGGCGGAATTATAGGACGCCGGAGCCGAAAGCTCAAATGGGGGCAGCAGGGGCAGGGGCGCCGGCTACATCTCGCCGTTCCAGTCCTCGGGCTCAGGGCTGGCGGAACGATACACCTCGAGGTGCCACTTCCCACCGCCCCAGGGCTCGATGACTTCTGACACCACGACGTCGACCACGATTTCGGCAAACGTCCGCGTTTCCGGGTCGCCTTCGAGATGGTACGCCGGGTCGTCCCAGAGGAAGGACGGATACAGCACGAGCGTCAGAAACAGGTCGTACCCGTCGTCAATCACGATCAATTGCCCGCATGGCCGTTTGAGCGTGGAGTGGTAGACCAGGTATTTCTCGGCGCTCTGTGCCCTGATGTAGCGCTTGACGGCGAATTCCTTCGCGACGATTTCCTCAACGGCGATCTTCTTGTCCCAGCAGTCGGAGCAGTAACGCTCGTCGCCGCGGGGTTCCGACACCTCTTTGGCGCCGCAGAGCGCACACCGGACCTTTTCCGTCGATTTTCGCGCCATCCACGAAATCTTATCCCAGATTCACGACGGGCGGCCGCCCGGGCAATGTCACACGCGCCGATTTCGCGTAGGATTGGCACATGGACCGTCCGCCACACTTGGGGCTGCGACATCTCGCGCTGAATGTCCGGGACGTCGCGCGCATGAAGGCGTTCTACGTTGAGGTGATGGGCTTCAGCGTGGAGTGGGAGCCCGATCCAGACAACGTGTACCTCACGTCAGGGCGGGACAACCTGGCGCTGCACCGGGTGGCTGAGATGGCGACAGCCGGGGTGGGCGCGCTGGATCATCTCGGCGTCATCGTGGCCGGGCCTGATCAGGTGGACGCGTGGGCGGCGTTCCTCGAGTCGCGTGGCGTCGCGCTCGACATGCGTCCGAAGACGCATCGCGACGGCGCCCGATCGTGTGACGTCCGCGACCCGGAAGGCAACCGGGTGCAGGTCATCCATCATCCGCCAATCAGCGGCATGCCATAGGCTGAGGCTGGGCGCAGGCTCGCTGTCCTAACCGGACCCGTCGCGCCTCCCAAGACCGAGTCCCAGCACCGGGCCGTACATCTCCTCCACATACTGCTTCATCATCCGTCGAGTCGTGAAGGTCGGCATGGCCGTGCGTATCGATTCCTTGACCACCTGGACCCATGCGGGCGGCAGGTCGTTCGAGTCGCGATCGTAAAAGGTGGGGACGATCTTCGTTTCAAGCAACGTGTAGAGCGCGTCGGCATCGGCCGCATCCTGAGCCGCCGTGTCGTGCCCGGTGGTGTGGCCGTCAATGAGCCAGCCGTTTGAGCCGTTGAAGCCTTCCGCCCACCAGCCGTCGCCGATACTCAGATGGGGGACTCCATTGATCGCGGCTTTCATGCCGCTGGTGCCGCTGGCTTCGAGTGGCTTGCGCGGGGTGTTGAGCCAGACGTCGCAGCCGTGCACGAGGTAGTGCGCCACGTGCAGGTCGTAGTCGTCGACAAACGCGACGCGGCCCCCGAAGGCCGGATCGGCGGCTTTCGTGTAGACCTGCTGCAGGTGATGCTTGCCGGTGTCATCGGCCGGGTGCGCCTTGCCCGCGAACACCAGTTGCACCGGCCGGCGGAAGCCGTTCAATATCAAGGCAAGCCGCTGCCGATCGTGGAAGATGAGTTCGGGGCGCTTGTAGGCGGTGAAGCGCCTGGCGAAGCCGATGGTGAGAGCTTTCGGATCGAGCAGCGTGCCGGCGGCCACGACCTGGGCGGCGCTGCCGTAGTGTATGCCCCAGCGAGATCGGGCCCGGTCCCTGATGAACCGGAACAGATCGGCGCGAAGCCGCAGCCGCACCGTCCACAGTTCATCGTCGGGGATGTCGAGGACGCGATCCCAGAACTCCAGTTCGTCGATCCGATCCCGCCAATGGGATCCGAGCGCCCGGTCGAACAGCTGCGCCATCTTGTTGGCGAGCCACGTGCCGACGTGGATGCCGTTGGTGATGGCCCGGATCGGGAGTTTCTCGGCAGGCGTTCCCGGCCACAGGCCGGTCCACATGTTCCTGGTGACCTCGCCGTGAAGCTTGCTCACGGCGTTGATGCCCGCCGACGAGCGCATGGCCAGCGCCGTCATGTTGAACATCGGTCCACGGCCATTGTCGAAGTTGCCGAGGGCCAGAAAGTGCTCGCGCCATCCCCGCAGGTCGGGGCGTGCCGGCCCGATGTAGGTCTCGATGAGGTGGAACGGGAACGCGTCGTGTCCGGCTGGCACGGGCGTATGCGTCGTGAAGACCGTGGTCCGGCGCACCTCGGCCATCGCCTCGTCGAACGAGGCGCCGCGCTCCTGCATGTCCCAGAGCCGCTGAAGCACGACGAATGCCGCGTGTCCCTCGTTCAGGTGGTAGAGCGCCGGAGTGATCCCCATGGCCTGGAGCACGCGGACGCCGCCGAGGCCAAGGACGATTTCCTGCTGGATGCGCGTTTCCTGATTGCCGCTGTAGAGACGCGCCGACAGCTCGCGATCCCACGCGAGATTGCCCTCGATATCGGTGTCGAGCAGGTAGAGCGACACGTGGCCGGCGCGGACATGCCAGGCCGCCACCTTCAGCGTGCGATCCGCCAGCGGCACCTCCACGATGCACCGCTGCCCGTCTGCCCGCATGGCCGGTTCGATCGGGGCATCATTCCAGTCGAGCCGCTCGTAGGCCTCGAGTTGCCAGCCGTCAGCGGTCACTTTCTGATGGAAGTACCCCTGCGGATACATGAAACCGACGCCGACAAACGGCAGGCCGAGGTCGCTCGCTTCCTTGCAGATGTCACCGGCCAGCACGCCGAGACCGCCGGCGTAGATCGGCAGTGACTTGTGGAGCGCGAACTCTGCAGAAAAGTACGCGATGGTGCCGACCGGATGCCCGTTCTTCGTGTGCGCCCACCAGCTGTCCTTGGCCGTACGCGCTGCGCGCAGGCCTCGAATCATGTCGTCGTAGAGCGCAAGAAATGTGCGGTCGCGCGCGACCTCCTCGAGACGCTCCGGCGTGATCATGCGGAGAATCTGGACCGGGTTGTGGGCGGTCGATCGCCACAGCTGGTAGTCGAGCCGCCTGAACAACTCCCGCGCGCGGTCGCTCCAGCTCCACCAGACGTCGGAGGCCAAGTCGCCAATATCCTTGATTCGTTCGGGAAAACTCGGAAGCGAAGACGTCATTACAGGCAACCCCGTTTCAATCGGACCCGGGCGCGAAGGTGTGTATCGTACCGGCGCCAGCGCTGGCCGTCAAACAGGTTGTCGGCGGTCCCCACCACGGATAGAATCGGCGGCGTACTGTTCTTCTTGAGGAGCCGAACCATGAGCCGGAAAGTCAATCGTCGTGAATTCGTGCTGTCTGGTGCCGCGGCGGTCGCGGCGGCTGCGACCGTTGCGCCCGCCGTCGTGCTGGGCCAGGCCCCGACGATGGTCGTGAAGAAAACGGTCAAGCCGGTCGTGGTCTCGTCCGCCAACGGGAATCGCTTCAAGAACGGCGGGGATGTGACCGGCGTCGAAAAGGCGTTCAAGCTGATCACCGGTGGATCGGATGTGCTGGACGCGTTGATTGCGGGTGTCAATCTCTGCGAGCTTGATCCGGCGGACACCAGCGTGGGCTATGGCGGCCTGCCGAACGCGGAAGGCATCGTCCAGCTGGATTCGTCGGTCATGCACGGTCCGAAGAAGCGCGCCGGCGCGGTCGCCTGCATCGAAGGCGTTCGCACACCCTCGCTGGTGGCCAAGGCCGTGATGGAGATGACCGATCATCATTTGATTGTCGGCCAGGGGGCGCAGGCGTTTGCGCGCAATCTCGGGTTCAAGATCGAGGACGACCTGAACACGGAACAGTCGCGCAAGCTGTGGCTGGAGTGGAAGCGCCGGACCGATCCGGATCACTATCTTGATCCCATCAAGCGGTCGGCGGCCTACTACCAGAGCGGGCTCCAGATGGTGAAAGACGGGCTCATCGAGCTGGATCATTTCTGGGGCACCATCAACTGTGACGGCCTGAGCCCGAAAGGTGAGATCTGCGGCGTGACGACGACGTGCGGGCTGGCGTGGAAGATCCCGGGGCGCGTCGGCGACTCACCCATCCTGGGCGCGGGGTTGTACGTCGATGGCGAGGTCGGGGCGGCCGGATCAACTGGACGCGGCGAGGCAAACCTCTACAACCTGTGCTCGTACCTGATCATCGAAGAAATGCGTCGTGGCCTGACGCCCAAGGACGCGGGGATGGTGGCGCTCAAGCGCATCAAGGCGAACACGGTGGAGAAGCGCCTGCTGACCAAGACCGGCAATCCGAAGTTCCAGATCAACTTCTACATGCTGAATGCGAAGGGCGAGTACGCGGGTGTGTCGATGTACCCGTCGAAATACGCCGTGTGCACGGAAGCGGGTCCGCAGACGGTCGCGACCGAGCCGCTCATTCCGACGGAGTTGGAGCCGGAACTCTAGCCGCCGTGCCGATAGGTCGCCAGCAGTTCACGAATCCGATCGATCGGGATGGCTTCGGCGGTCCGCGTGCCGGCCGTCACCGTCGTCGCGCGGAAGAGCGAGTTGTACACCGCTTCTTCGGTTGCCTCAAGGGCCGCCTCGAACAACCCTGACACCCCATCGGTCGGGAGAATCGTCCGGGCCACAGGCAGACGCGCGCCAGATCGGCTCCGCAGGGCCGGCGCGGTCGTCAACGCAATCGCGAAATCGCCGCTGCCATTGCTGAACGAGGATCCCGTCCGCGCCAGGCCGAACACAGCGCGGGCGGCGAGCCGCTTGAGATCGCGAGCGTCGAGCGGCGCATCCGTGGCGACCACGATCATGCAGGAGCCATCAGCCGGATCGAGCGTTGCCCCGCCGGGCGGGGCCGGCGCAAAGGCATGGCGACCGAGCGCCTTGCCGACAGGCAGGCCATCAATCATCAGCACGCCACCGAAATTCGTCTGTACGAGCACGCCGACCGTGTAGCCGTCGGCTTGTTGTGTACCCGGGCCGGCCGGGGCTGGCACCATGCGAGACGACGTGCCGATGCCGCCTTTCCACCCGAAGCACTGCGTGCCGGTGCCGGCGCCGACAGACCCTTCGTCCACTGCGCCGCCGCGCGCGGCGGCGATGGCGGCAGTCACGTGCTCGCGTGTCACGTGACGGCCGCGGATGTCGTTCAGGCCGCCGTCGTTGGTCTCGCCGACCAGCGCGTTGACCGAGCGCACATCACTATTGCCAGGCTGCGCAAGCGTCCACGCGACCACCGCGTCAACGGCGATGCCGACGGCGAGCGTGTTGGTCAACACGATTGGCGTTTCAATCGTGCCCAACTCATCGACCTGGGTTGAACCCGCGAGCTTGCCAAACGCGTTGCCGACGAACACCGCGCCGGCCACCTTGTCCTGAAAGAGATTCCCGGCGTGCGGCAGGATCGCCGTCACGCCCGTCCGAATCGAGTCGCCCTCGATGAGCGTCGTGTGACCGACACGGACGCCTGCGACATCCGTGATGGCATTGAGGGGCCCGGGCGCCAGCACGCCAGGCGCGATGCCGAGGTCCCGGGCGCGTGGTCGAGTGGCTTGGGCTGCGAGGCCCGTGGCGACCACCACCAGCACGACAGAGGCGATCATCTCCGCGATGCCACGCATCAGTAGCCTCCCAGTCAAAATTGGGTCAGACCCAATTTCTCATGTCTGTCTCATTTTCCCCGCGCGTCGATCCGCACCGGCGGTTCATGGCCAGCGCCAGATGCCGACCAGGCCGATGATGACACCGATCAGTCCGGCAAGAAGGGCCACGACCGGCGTGAGTGCGTGGAACCACTGCTTGAGCGTCCAGATCCGCTCCTGCGTCACGCGCCGCTTGAGCTGGCGCTTGCCATCCGGCGTGAGGTACCAGAGGTCGTGCTCCTCGTCATGAATCCACCAGTCGCGGGGCGGATCGATGCCGAGCCGTTCAGCCTTGCGACGGAGCCGGCGGCTCTTGAGCGTGTCGAGACGCAGATCGGGAAGACGGCATTCCTTGAGATACGCCGTCATGGCGGCGTCGAAGTCGTTGCCGGTCGGGGCCGTCTTGAATGTCGCCTTGAAGGTCGCGCCGATGCGCTCAAGATCGCGCCTGATCTCCTTGCGATACGAGCGTTCGAACCGCTGCTCACGCCACCAACGGGACAGACTCATCACCCACCTCTGGTGTTCCTCTCGCGCCCATGTCTTGCGCATCTTATGCGGCTGTGCTCCTGTAAGCAACGTGGCAGGCGTCGCGGGTCGGGATAGAATAGGGCGTCGGCGCGCGACGCGCCCGACTCATCCTGGGAGGCATGTGTGACCAACGAGGCCGCTCCGCTCGGCCCCGCGCGACTCTGGCGCGACCTGACGATCGATCAACGTGTGGCTCTCTCGGCCGCGTTGTGGGCGGATGAAGAATCGGTGCCCCAGCAGGTCGAGGCGGTGCAGTTGATTGCCCGTCAGCTGAGATTCCGCCCGCAGAGCGTGCTCACGGAGCCTGTCGAGAAGCGCATCCGCCAGTTGGCCAACCTGCACACGGTGTCCGAGAGCGTGGCGAACCGGGCGCTGGTGGTCTACCACCTCGGCAGCCAGCGGCCGATGCTCGAGGCGTTTCTTACCCGGCTCGGCATCAGTCACGAGCATGGCATGATTGCCGACATCCCGGTGACCGCGCCAGATCCGGCCGCGCTGCGCGACGCCGCGAACGCGCTGGCGACAGAATTCCCAGCCGACTCCGTGCGGCTCTATTTCCGAACCCTGGCCGCCCAGGACCCGGAGACGTGGGGCGCACTGGCAGGGATCACTACTGAGATCCTGCCTTCCTGACGGCCAGCATCACGCTCGATGTGCCTTCGCGCCAGTGGTAGCCGAACGAGAACGGTAGCTCGCGCGCGACTCCCGGCTGCTTGTACACCGCGTCCAGGTCTTTCTGGAATCCGTAATGGAAGTCACTGATAGGGGCCGAGTACTTCCCGTAGAAGGTCAGCGTCCACCTGGCCTTGTCGAAGAACTTGTACGGCACGCCCGTATCGTCCTGCAGCAGCGATGACGACTGATCCAGCACCATGCTGCGGACCAGGGAGAATCGGTCGTCGTGCATCAGGTACGACGCCGACTTCACGAACGTCGTGACAGGCCCCAGGCCCTTCAGGTAGCTCAGCAGCTGTGTTTTCTTCGAGTACTCCGGATTCATCATGTCGACGCGGATGTAGACGACTTTCTGGATCCGATCCGAGTTCGGGGCGACAAACGACACTATCACCGACGGCAGCTTGTTGCTGCGCGGCCGCGCAGCGACGCCTGTCTTTGCGGGTGGGGGAGTCGCAGGCGCGGCTTCTGTCGGCGAATTCCACGGGCCGTCGGTCTCGATGCTGACAATCTTCGCGTCAAGCCGCGCCAGAAACGTGAGGATGACCGGCAGTGTGCCGTCCACCTGCGCCGTGCGCAGTTCCGACTGCATCGTCTTGGTGATGAAGTAGTCGCGCTTGAAGATGTCGGAGAGCGCCTTGAACAGTTGCGCCAACCCGGCATCAATCTTGTTGTCCTTCATCTTCTCGATGGCCGGAACCGATCCGACCGACTCGAGGCCGAACAGCAAGTAGGTCTTGCACGACGGATAGATGAGGTACGCGTTGAGGAAGTCGGGGCCCCCGAACGGGTAGAAAAGCGTCTCGCACGTGTCGGCGAGCGCCTTGAATTCCTTGTCGCGCCAGTCGCGCATCAGCGTGAACCGCTGCTGCTCGATCTGCGCCCAGTTCGTGTCGAATTCCTTCTTGTGCGCCTTCCAACTGGCCCGGTTGACGACAGGCGCGAATCGCTGCACATCTTCGGGATCCATCCCGGCGAGCACACGAGCCGAGTCGGTGAGGCCATGGTCGTAGACGACGGCCGGCTTCGGGGCCGGCTCCTGCTTGACGGGACGGTCGCGCTCGCCGGTGGCACCACCGCATCCGGGCAGTCCCGCGACCAGAGCAATCGCAAGCAGGGCAACGGTCACGACGTGAGTACGGGTTCTGGCGGTCACCATGAGTGCTGATCCTTTGCAAGAGCGGGCCGACTGGAGACGGTTTCGAGGTCTTCGGAAGCGGCCCCTGTTTCGGCCGCCGTCGCCTCTGGCTATGGCGTGGCCGCCTCCGCGTGGGGGCTATGGCGTGCCATGCCCGCCAGCACGGCTTCAATACCGATCGTAGCGAGTGTACCGCGACTCGCGCCGGTCGGATCACGATTGTTGCAGCGCCGGGTCTGACCGCCTCCGCCAAGGCTATGGCGGTCCGCCGAAGCGCTACGCGAAGGCGGAAGACCCGGCCTCCAGTGCGCGGCCCCGGCTGCTCCCGCCTATCCTGGCGCAGTGGTCGCCGCGGCTTGACACCGGCAGCCCCGTGGCACCAGAGTCAGGACCGATATGCTGCAGGCGTCGCTGCTGGTCGCCGCCTATGAGGCCGGCTACTTTCCGATGGCCCAGGATTCCGGCGAGATCCACTGGTACTCGCCCGATCCGCGGGGAATTCTACCGATTGAGGCGTATCATCCGTCGCGGCGGCTCCTGAGAGTCGTCCGGTCGGGGCGCTTCGAGGTGACGGTGGACCACGCGTTCAGGGACGTGATGCTGGCCTGCGCGGCCGACCGGGACGAGGGCACGTGGATCAACGACGAGATTGTCGACAGTTACTGCGCGCTGCACGACGTCAGCCTGGCTCATTCGATCGAGGTCTGGCACGATGGTGCGCTGGCCGGCGGGCTCTACGGCGTCAGCGTGCGCGGCGCGTTTTTTGGCGAATCGATGTTCCACCGCGTGACCGACGCGTCGAAGGTGGCCCTGTGGCGCCTGGGCGATATCTTGAAGACGCGCGGATATCAACTGCTCGACATCCAGTGGCTGACGCCGTTTCTGGCCACAATGGGCGCCATCGAGATTCCGCGCGACGACTACCTGAACCTGCTCCAGGCCGCCATGCAGCTCGACTGCCGGTTCGACCGATGACCACAGGAGGACGAGATGCCGCTCCGTACCGTGTACCACCTGAACATCAACTCGGACGACATCGAGGGGGCGACCGTCGCGCTGCTGCCCGGCGACCCGGGCCGTGTCGAGGCGATTGCCCGAACGGCGCCTTTCGCGCGCAGTCGTGAACTCGCCTTCAAGCGCGAATACCGGACGTGGATTGCCTACCTGGGCACCACACCGGTGCTGGTCACCTCGACGGGGATTGGCGGACCGTCCGCCTCGATCGCGATCGATGAGTTGGCACAGCTCGGCATTCGGACGTTTCTGCGCGTCGGGACCACCGGGGCCATCCAGCCGGATGTTGAAATTGGTACGGTCATCGTCACCACCGGAGCGGTTCGGCTCGACGGCGCTTCTACGCACTACGCCCCCATCGAGTACCCAGCGGTGGCTGACCACGAGGTGGTTCACGCCGCCGTTGGCGCCGCACGTGCGCTCGGGGTGCCGTATCGCGCTGGCGTCAGCGCCTCCTGCGACACGTTTTACCCGGGACAGGAGCGGTACGACTCCTACTCGGGTTACGTCCCGCGGCGGTTTCAGGGCATCACCGAGGAATGGCGCAGGCTGCACGTCCTCAACTACGAGATGGAGTCGTCTACGGTGTTGACGCTCTGCGCCGCGATGGGCCTGCGCGGCGGCTGCGTCGCCGGGGTGGTCGTCAACCGCGCACGCAGCGAGGCGGTGACGAAGGAAGGTCTCGAATCAGGCGAAGCCAATGCCGTGACGGTGGCGGTCGGCGCCATCGCGCGGCTCGTCACTCAGACCGGCGGGCCGTCATGAGTACGCTCGAGGCGCGGTTTCTCGGGACCGGTGACGCCTTCGGCAGTGGCGGTCGCCTCCACACCTCGACCTTGCTGAAGGCGGACGGTGGGAGTGTCCTCGTCGATTGCGGCCCGTCGACGCTCGCACTGCTGCGTGGCCAGCAGCTCGACCCGGAGCTGGTGGACACGATCCTGCTGACGCATCTGCACGGCGATCACTTCGCCGGCGTGCCGTTTCTTCTCATGGACGCGCACTTCGCATCGGGGCGGACGCGTGATCTCTGCATCGCGGGACCACCCGGCCTGGAAGAGCAGATGCGGCTCGCGCACGACGTGCTGTTTCCCGGCACGGGACCACTGCCGTTCCGGTTCAGCCTGAGTTTCGTCGAATGGGAAGCCGGGAGACGGCACGACCTCGAATCGTGCCAGGTCACGCCGTACGTGGTGCGCCACTCGCGCGGCATGGCCTGCTTTGCGCTTCGCGTCGAGTACGACGGCCGGGTGCTGGCCTTTTCGGGCGACACAGAATGGGCCGCGACGCTCCCGGATGTCTCGCGCGACGCGGATCTGTTCCTGTGTGAATGTTTCGGATACGACTCGGCGCCCCCGGGCCATCTGGACTACCAGACGCTCCAGGCACACCGGGCCGAACTCACGTGCCGCCGCCTGCTGCTCACCCACATGGGCGAGGACATGTTGCGCCGCGCCGACAGTCTCGACTGCGAAACGGCCCACGATGGGTTGATCGTGACGCTCTGAATCCGGGCTGTTGCCGCTCAGCTCAAGCGGTCGGCATTCGGGATTCCCACCTTCGCCCCCTCGACACCGCAGAGACAGCCCTGGGATCGCCGCCCCTCGACCTTGCTCGGGGCGTCCTGAGCTTCGCCGAAGGACGGGCTCCCCGACTTCGCTCGTTGAGCTTCGTCGAGGTCTCGCCGTAGCGCTTTGGCGCGGAGGCGGACAGCCCGGCCCGGAAAGAGGCCACGCTGGAGCGTGGCGATCCGTGCGCCTGTAAGTGTGCCATGACCCGAGAGGTGCAAGTCCTCTCCAGGCAAACGCTCTCCGGCCTGAAGCCGACGATTACTGCGCCGCCGCGAGGCGGGGTGGGGAGCTATCGGA
>JAPKZQ010000013.1 GCA_026393675.1 Acidobacteriota bacterium
ACACCCTCGTCTTCAGCCTGAGATCTGCATAGGCGCCTATCGACGCCAGCCATCATCTTCACGACCGAGGCGCACGCAACCCGCCAAACCTGTCCTTCGACCCGAGTGGCGTTGCGCACGGCTTCAGCCCTGCACGCGCGTTTGTCGCCCGTGTGTTGGGCGGTCTGCCATCGCAACGCAAGTGAACTCAGGGTATAGGACCGTTGAAATGCGCAACGCCAGAACGGTGAAAAGTTTGACATTGACCTAGCGTCGGATGGTGGGGCGCAACTGGGCAAGTCTGCGCTCGGCAAGCTCCTTGATTCCCGGACCGTCTTCGGTGAGCAGGCTGTCTGGCGATTCAGAAGCCACCTTGTACAGGCGTTCCGCCTCCGAGACGTTCCCGAGTTTCTCCGCGCACAGAGCCTGAAGATACACTACTGTTCCTGCAGAGACTCCTCGGCCAGGCTTCAGCGTGACGCGCTCAAGTTCTCGCTGGCATTCTGCCCAGTTTTCGAGCGCCCCAAGTGCCACGGCGACATTCAGTCGCGTCACGGATTCCTCGATCGGAGACGACTGACCCGCCAGCCGTGCCCGATAGTCCACCAGCAACTTGTTCATCAGCAGGGTCCGATCCTCCATCGATATCGCGCGTGGCGTCACGGTCACGGCGAGATCCACGCTCCGTGTCCCGCCGGTACGGTTCCGGTAGTCGACCTTCAACGTCTGACCGGTTTGTTTCGTCGACAGAAGCGCCGCGAAGGCTGCACCGCTCTGAACAGGCTTTCCGTCTATCGCGACGATGACGTCGCCTACCGAGATACCAGCCGTCGCCGCACTCCCGCCGGGGTCAACCCGGACCACGATCGCGCCCTCATGATCGAGCACATCAATGGTCAACATGCCGACTGATGGCTGGAACAGAGTCGGCACTTCTGTGAGCTGCGTTACGGCCTCCATCATGGATCCTGGTTCGGTGAGGTTGACCTCGAGCTGATCGGGTTTGCCGCTGCCAGCGGCCAGCATGTTCACATAGAATCGCCCGGGCTCTCGGTCCGGCACTCGGGCGATCGTCGCGATGCCCTGAACTCCCAGGTTTCTTGAAAGCTGTGACGAGAAATCCATGCGCGCGTCCTGGGTGATCTTCGAGGCCGCCTCGTCGAGCGGTTGGAGATTCCGGTCTAGCGCGAGCCAGGTCTGCGGCAATTGGAGACGCTGGAGGTTCTGCTGCACCAGCTCAACGGTCGGCGCGAAGAACATGATCGACCCTGAGTCCTTGGTCATGGATTCCAAGATGCGGCGCAAATCCGGTCCGCCCCTAATTCCCTCCTGGAGCCCAGTGACTGAGAGCATGCCGAAGGCGGGCCGCAAGGCTGCCTTCAGGGTGATGTTGTCACCAGCCCGGAGCTCAAGGCGCCGAACGAACCGGCCAGAAGTCGTGCGAGCTTCAACCGTCCGCGAGCCCTCGCAGACGTTCTCCAGCGTCGTCGGGGTTGAGCCTTTGGGCTTCTCGTCGAGAAATACAGGAATGCCAGCGGTCTCGCTTTCGACACGCACGGTCGCGACTGCCGGCTTCATCGGCTGTATCCACTTCAAGTCGGTCGGCTTCTCGGCTTGCACCTCCACGCGCACCGGCGCGTAGCAGTCCATCTTGAACTCGAGGATGATGCGGCCTGGCGCAATACCACCCACCTCGAGCCGGCCGGAGGAACTCGCCAGTGTGAGGTTCTGCTTGGCCAGGTCGTCCGCGTAAGCCACCGGTGCCGGACCCGGGGGCGTCGTCCCTTTCGATTCCCCGCCGATGAACACCTCGACGCCGGCCGGGCTCGTGATCACAGCCAGCGTGGCCGACTCGCGCTGCAGGCTCACATCCAAAACCTGACCCGGCGCTGCGGCGATTACCTGGAACGCCTGCGAGCGAGTCGCGTACCCGAGCCGTGTGGCCGTCAGTTTATGGGTCCCGGCGGTCAAAGCTACCGGTTGACCCTGCACAAGCGTCACCGGTCGGTCATCGAGTTCGACCACGGCGTCATCGGGCGCAACCGAGATCAGCACCTCGCCGATTATCTGCTTTCGAGCATCTTCGAAAGCGTTTCTGATCGAGGGAGATGTTGTGGTTGGGGGCCAGACGTGGCGGGGCTCTCGCATCAGGATGGCCTTGAAGTCGTCCCTCGCTCCGACCCAGTCGTGTCGGCCGGCCAAGCGGGCGCGAACCCGCAGTTCGAGCGCCTGCATCAGTGTGGATCTGGCCTCTGCATCTTGTGCAGCCAGACTGTCCAGTCGAGCGATCACGGGATCAAGCGCCGCGATGGCCCTGTCGTAGTCGCCCAGATCGTACAGCCGCTGGGCTTCGACCAGCATCTGGGTCCCCGCTGTCGCCGTCGGTGCCGGCGGAGGAAGCTGGGCGAACGCCACCGAATCTGGGACGACCAGGGCCAGGACCGCAGCAAGGCATAGTAGCGGCGAACAGGTGGTGTGCGAACCGGTCGGTCCGACTATCCGATTCCGCGCTGATCGAGAGAAGATCATCGAAGCCCTCACTGGTAGATCTGGACGCTTAATGCACGGTCGTCGAAGATGTACAGCCGGCCCGCAGAATCGAGAGCCATCGCCCTCGACTTCCTGAAAGCTCCAGGGCTCTTCTCCGCAATCGTGAATGAGGCAATCAGCTTGCCCGCCGGCGTCAACATGAACACCGCCGCGTTGTCCCGGTCGAGGACGTACAGATGACCGAACGCGTCGAACGTGATGTCGATGGGGTCTCTGAGCTCGTAGTCCTTGCCGCGGGAGGGTATCTGGTACAGCGTACGGCCGTTGCGATCGGCGACGACCACGGACTTCGTGTCCCGGTCGAGCATTGCCACCTGATCCAGGTCATCAACGGCGAGTCGCCTGGCATAGACACCGGCAAAGGAGTTCAAGTATTTCCCGGACGGCGAGAACCGCAGCACGGACTTGGTGCCGGCGTCCGCAACCAGGAGATCTCCCGACGAGAGGGCCGCGGCGGCGGGGATCTCGTCGAGTGGCCGGAGTGTGTTGTCCGGCTTCGGGACAGCCAGAGCGACGGCTGCCTGCTGGTCGAGGATACGCACCGCTCCTTTGCCGATCTGGACCGCGCGTCCATCGGGGAGGAAGAACGCGCCGTAGGAAGGGTTTAGCGGGGCGGTCTTCAAAACGGTCCCGCTCTTGTCGTAGAGGCCCACCCATTGGTCGTTTGTTATCGCGATTTCGTCGGCCGGACCGATCGCAAGGGCAGTGATGTCCTTCAGTTTTCCGGTGGTGCCGCCAATCTTCCGACTGGTGGGCACGTAGGGTGGCTGGCCCAGCTGCGGCAGGACATACAGCCGATAGAGGATGGTGAGGCGCGCCACGGCAATTGCGGCGTCCCTGGTGTCGGGGAACCGTTGGCGCACTCGCTGCAGCTCCTCCATCGCTCGCCCAGCCACCTCCCGCGTTGGAGCGGCCCGTACAAGGGTGGTCGCCAGGCCGATCTGGGCTCTGGCAGCCCATATCGATCGCGGGTACAGCACCGTGACCTCGCGGTAGCTGGCAATGGCATCGTTGTGGTTGCCGTTGAGGCGGTGGGCTTCTCCGGCATAGAAAATTGCGGCAGCCACCGCATCGCTGCGCTTGAAGAGGGTCTGGGCGCGCTGGTAACTGGCTATAGCCGAATCGAAGTTCTCCTTCGTACGTCCCCGGGCGACCGCGATCCGGCCGAGGAGGACATAGGCCATCGGGGCCGATTTGCTGTTCGGGTACTTCGTTAAGAGATCGGCAGCGGCTTGCTCAGCGGCACCCAGATTGCCCGTGGCCTCGAACTCGCATGTGGCCACCAGCAGCAGGGCTTCGTCGGCGACGGAACTTTTCCCGTACAGCACCGCCACCGCCCTGAAGTCCTTGAGCGCTTCTGGGTAATTGCGGCTTTCAAGGAACTTCAGGCCGCTCTCCAGCCGCTGGCGTGCCAGCTGTTCCTCGGCCGCCTGGGCCTGACCACGGAGTGGTGGCCAGGTCACCGCCAGGCCAACCGCAGACAATACGACAACGGCAAGAAGGTGTTTTCTCATCTGATTATAAGGGGTGTGGTTTCGCCTGGCCGAATCAGCACGGGGAACGGGCGGCCGGGGCGGTTGGGACACTCAACCGTGACAATGTAGTTTCCCTGGACGAGACTGTGGGACGAAAGAGGGAAGCCGCCGAGGTCTTTTCGTCCGATTCTCGCTTGGCATGCCTCGAAGGCACCTTGGAGTTGGGGGGCCAGTATGCCGAGCGCGGGGGCCTCGACCGTGACGCGCCGGCCGACTGCCGGATCGATCACTCTGCTCTGGTCCAACAGGTACTCCGCGGCACGCAGCCGGACGGTCGTGCGGCCGTAAACCCTGACTTCGTGGTGCGTACTGGCCTCCGAGATCACCCGCCCGCCCTCGACGATCTCGAAGGGATAAGGCCCATCCGCCACGACGGTGACCGGGTCTCTGCTTAGCGCGCTCAGTTTGACGGCTACCCGGCCGGCAGCGAGGACCTCCGCGGTCACCGGCACGTCGATTGGCGTGAACCCGGATTTTGTGAAGCGAATCTTGGCGGCCGATCCCCGTTCGACGGTCAGCTCGACTGGCGTCGTGTTCGCAAGTTGTGCGCCGTTCAACGAGATCGCCGCGCCCAGGGGCTCGGATTCCACCCGAAGCGTCACTGTAGACGGCAGTTGGCGAAGGCTGCCGCCACCGGGTTCCTTGGAAGGTCCGGCTTCACGCGCAGCCACGGAGCTTGCTTTCACTGGTGCGTCGATGTCGGCGCGTCTGCCTGTTCCCAGCCAGAGGCTCCCGACCACCGCCACCGCCAACAGCGCAATCGCGGCCAGAGCAATTCGGCGCACTCCTACTCGGTTGAGCTGGTCCTGCAACGCTTCCCAGAAAGCAGGCACCGCGCCCGTCGCGCCAGCCCGGCGAGGCCGGTCAGATACAGGTTCGCGCAATATCGTGCCGGTGAGCCTGGTCTCGCGAACATCCGGTGAATCCGCTATCACACGGCTCTCCACCCCAGCCAGCCTGACGTCGGTGGCCAGCTCCAGCGCTGTTTGATAGCGGGCGTCTTGGTCCTTCTGCAGCGCTCGATCGACAACCGCCAGCAGCGCCGGCGGCACGCTAGGCGCGATGGTGGAAAGCGGCGGCGGGGCCTCCTGCAGGATCTTCGACACGATCGCAGTCGGCGTCTCGCCATCGAACGGCCGGCGCCCGGCCAGAAGCTCATAGAGGATTACGCCCACAGCGAAGATGTCAGCCCGGGAATCGACGGGGCCGTTGCCGAACCGCTCCGGGGCCATGTAGGCGACGCTGCCCAGCGTGTCTTTTCCCTGGGTCATTGTCGATGCCGATACGCGCGCGATCCCGAAATCCAGCAGTTTGACGGCGCCATCGGGCTGGATCCACACGTTCGCCGGCTTGACATCCCGGTGGATCACACCGGACGAATGCGCGTGGTGCAGGCCCGTGCACAACTGCACGATGATATCGGTGGTGGCGTCAATCGTGAGGGGAGGATCCGACCGCAGACGCGTCGCCAGGTTTTGTCCCCGAAGGAACTCCATCGCGATGAACGGGTTGCCATCCGACTCCCCGAATTCATAGATGGTGACGATGTTCCGATGTTGTAGACGGGCAGCGGCCTTGGCCTCCTTAAAGAAGTACGCGCGCGCATTGCTGTCGTCAGAGAGGTCAGTCGTCATCACCTTGACAGCGACGTCACGATCGAGAACGGGGTCCCGGCCGCGGTAGAGCACACCCATGCCCCCGCGGCCGACGCGCTCCGCAATTTCGTATCGCCCGATGGTCGACGGATCCTCCACGTGCCTACCTCATTCGCCCGCTTCTGGCTTCCGGTCCCGTCCGGCGCGGAGGGCTTCGAGCCGGCTCTTCGCAAACACATGCTTCGGATCATCCGGGGGAAGTAGCCCGAGGACGCGCTGGTACCGATCAATGGCCTCCTTAGGTGATCTTCCCGAGGCGTCAAACTGCTTGGCCTCTGCGAAGAGTTCATTACCCTTCTGCGTCATACGCACGCGCAGTTGCTTCTCAAGGTTGTCCACTTCGTCAAGAGACGGATCCAGTTGCCTCGCACGCTCGTACTGGGACAGGGCGGCGACCAGGTCGCCACTGGCCTCGAGCGCCGACCCCGCGGCGATGGCCTGCCTCGTTTGGGCGGTGATTCCCGCTCGCGCCTCCTTCAAGCTGTCCGCCGACGATTCGTAGCCGGGCTCCTCGGCTAGAATCGCCGTAAAGGCGGCCGCGGCGTCCGCGAACCGCTCTACGCGTAGCAACCCCTCGGCGGCCCCGTAGCGTTCGAATATCACCCGTGAGCGTTCCCTCAGGGCGGCCGGTGTTTCGTTCGGGCGGCGGGCCAGCATCGGCCAAGGCGTGGGTTCGGCCTGCGGACGATTGCGGGCCGGCGGAGGAGCGGCCGAAGGCTGGTCTGATCTCAACGCCGCCGACTGGGGAGTTCCCGGCGTCGGTACCGCGCGCCGAGCCTCGGCGGTCCTGATGGCGTTCTGAACCCGAGTCTGCAACTCCAGTGCTTCGACATTGTTCCCGCTGATGGTCAGGGACTTGCGGACAGCGTCCTGTGCCTCCTGAAGAAGCCCACGGTCCAGTGCTGTCCTCGCGTCGAGCAGATGCCGCTGACGCTCGCTCTCTGCCGATGGCGCGAGGGGTTCGCTGGGGTTATTCGCGGCGCCTTCGCGATCCGGCTGCGCCGGCCGCCGCAGCCAAGTCTGGCTCAGGACCAATGCCAGCACCAGCACTCCCACGATTCCCGCGAAGAGCGCTAGATGCGGCCACCGCCGTGACGCGCCGATCCATTCCGGCCGGAACGCGGCGAGCTGGCGCCAGATCGGTGGACGACTACGTCGGGCCTCGGCCGCCGGACCCGATGCCTTCTCCTTCTGGGATCGTGCGTCAAAGCGCAGCGTCCCTGACGTCTGCGTCGGGGGACGGGTGGCCGCGGTCGCCGCCGATGAAGCTCCGAGGTGCGGGCCCAACCCCAGGGACTCGGCCCGGTTGACAGAGGCGATGTCCGGGTCGCCGGGCGCCGAATCGAATCTGATGTCGAACGATCCGACGGACAGGGTCATGCCGGGTGTCAGTTCAATCTCGCGCACCTGCGTCTCGCCGTTCCAGACGCCGTTCTGGCTACCCACATCGACAATTACGTAGCCATTGCCATCGAGGCGTACTTCCGCGTGGTGGCGGGATACCGTCTTGTCCGGGTCGTCCAGCACGACATCGTTGTCTCGCGCACGGCCGATCGTGAGGTCTCTCAGCCCGAGCTGGACCTCGCGCACGACGACGCCGTCGCTAAGCATCACCAGTTTTGGCATGGTGTTATCTTGTTCCGGCGCTCCTCAGCCGGCCCTCCCGGACTCGAGCCAGCAGCGCCCCGACCGACGAGCGCACGGTGTTGATGAATCCGCCCTCGTGGGGGACGTCCAAGCCTCTGACCGTGCTTTCGGTGTCGGTCTCGCGCGCAGAATCGTCCTGCGCCTGCTGGGCGTCCGCGCTTCCAGCCGCGTCGTCGGACGCCGGTACTCGCCGCAGCGCCTGCGCGAAGATCGCGCGCGCCTCCGCATTCAAGGCCTCGGCGGCGAGTACAGCCTCGCACGCCTCGGCGGCGCGGTTCCAGTTATGGAATCGCAAGGCGCTCCGGGCATTCAGGAGACTGCGCTCGACTTCGCGACGGCCACCCCGCTCGGTGCGCGTCCGAAGGTTTTGCGTCCGCTGATCGCTCTCACGTCGGAGTGCCTCGAGCACCAGGGCCGCAGCCTCGGCGGCAGTTTCGTCCATCAGGAGCGCCGCTTCGGCCTGGGTGGCGCCGCGGCTGAACTGGCCCTCATCCAGAGACGCTCGCGCGTCCGCCAGTGCCTGCTGGGCTCTCGATAGTCTGGCCTGATGATCCGCGGCCCGCCGGAGATGCACGCGGGCATCCATCACAAGTTCTCGCGCACGATCGAGTGTCGGCTCCAACGAGAAAGCACTCGTGGCTTCGTCGCGCGTGGCGATCGCGTTCGCCCCGGCCCAAGCCTCCTCGGCGGCGGCGAGATGAGTTGCGGCTTGTGCCCGCCGGCGCTCGAGTTCGGCTAGCCGATCTGATTCCGCCACCAGCCGCGCGAGAGCGTCGCCAACGCCAGGAGCATCGGGTTCCTTCGCGCGGAAGGCTTCGAGTGCCTCGATCGCCTCGTGACGGCACCCGGCATCGAACTGCGCCTGGGAGTCCACGACTTGCGCCATTGCCCGCCGTGCGCGGTCGAGGTTGGCCCGCAGGGAGGCAGCCGGCGCTGCGGCCGAGTCGGACCCGAGCTCTTCGGCGAGCGCCTCGGCGCGGACAACATGATCTTCGGCCTCGTCCAGGCGCCCGAGTTCAACCGCTCGCATGCCGGCGTCTACGGCATTGCGCAACGCGTGCAGGCGTGCGAACCGTTCGCGCTCGATACCAGACTCGGCCTCCTCTCGCAACATGTCGGCTTTCGGACCGCCGCCGTTGAGCTGCCGAAGCTGCTCGGCCACCTCCAGCATTCCGATCCAGTCACGCGCGTTGCGGGCGGCCTTGGCTGTGGTCAGTAGCTCCTGGGTCTTGGCTTCCGTTTCATCGAAGCGGGCCGACTGCTCCCGGCCTCGCGCAAGGGCCGCATCGAGGATCGGAGACTGGGGGACCGATCGCGCGGCGGACTCCAGCAACGGGACCGCCTGCTGCGGGGCGCCCGTGCGCAACGCATCCTCGGCTTGGACAAGGGCTTCGGCCGCTGCTCGCAGCGGGCCCACGGCGGCTTCCAGTTCCGCGCGCCGCGCGTCGATGCGTGCGAGGATGTCCGTGATGATGTCGCGCCTGAAAGGAATCCGGAGGAAGCCAGCTGCACCATGTTCCGCGACCAGCGGGTACTCGTCCTGCAGAGCCGCCAGCACAGGGTCCGGCGTCGGGTCCAGCTCAACGCCCAGCTGCCGGCTGGCCTGCAGCCGGTTCGCCGTCAGCGTTTCGATCACCTGGTAGCCCGCGCGGGCCCGTTCAGCGACTTGCCGGGCTTCACCTTCCCAGTCCCGGCGGAAGTTCACGAGGTCCGCGGCGAGTTCTCTTGCCGATTGCGGCCGATCTTCGCGCCTCTTGGCCAGCGCCCGCAGGAGGATGCGGGTGAGAGCCGGCGGTGCCTCCTCCGGCGCGATCACCGGCGGATCCTCGTGCTGGACCTTCCGGAGAACTGCCGGGAGATCAGGGCTGGCAAAGGGCTTGCGGCCCGTCAGGATGAAGTAGAACACCGCCCCTGCGGAGAACAGGTCAGATCGGTGATCCACATCCGCTCCGATGGTCTGTTCCGGCGACATGTAGTCCGGCGTGCCGATGATGAACCCGCTCACCGTCATCGTCGACGTGGCAAGGCGCGCGATGCCGAAGTCGAGGATCTTCAGACTGCCGTCGTTGAGGACGTACAGGTTGCTCGGCTTGATGTCGCGGTGGAATACGCCTTGCGCATGTGCTGCGGATAGTCCTTCGCACAGCTGGATCATCAGGTCGATTCTGGTTTCAAGCGGTACGCCCTCCTGACGCGTCAAGAACTGGTTGAGAGGAGCGCCGCGCAGAAGCTCCATGACGATGTAGAGACGACCATCTGCTTCGCCGAGGTCGTACGTCGCCGTGATGTTGCGGTGGAGCAACTGTCCGCCGACGTTCGCCTCCCGCTCGAATCTCGCGCGGACTTCGGGCTCGCTGTCCAGGTCGGCAGCCATGACCTTGAGGGCGACGGTCCGGTCCATCTCTTCGTCGCGGGCGCTGTAGACGACACCCATCGCTCCACGCCCGATGCGCTCGATGATCTTGTAATGCCCGATTCTGGTCGGCAAGCGCGGGGGCGCGCCAATGGAACCAGGGTGAGATGTCGTCATGACCGGCTTCCTGCCGTCGGGATCGCGACGACCAGCGCGGTGACGTTGTCACGGCTGCCCTGGGCCAGGGCAGCCGTGAGCAGTTCTGCGGCCGCGGCGTCCACATCGCTGTTTTGCGCGAGCGCCGCCGCGATCGACGAGACGGCGAGCACGCCATGGATGCCGTCCGTGCAAAGCAATACGATGTCCCCGGGGAGGCAGGCGTGATCCTGCAGATGCACTTCGGTGTCCTCTCGCGCGCCAAGGGCGTTGGTGAGCACATTGCGCATCGGGTGGTTTGCGAGCACTTGCGCGTCGGCGGACGGGTCGTCGGCCAAGACCGTCGCCATCCAAGAGTCATCCCGCGTCAACTGCTCGAGCCGACCCTCACGCAGGCGGTACACCCGGCTGTCGCCGACGTGGGCGACGACGAGCCTGTCGCCAGCCACGAGCACGGCTGCCACCGTCGTGCCCATACCGAAGTAGGTATCTTGGCTTTCCGAGGTTCGGTGAATACGCCGATTCGCGAGATGCACTGCCGTACGAAGCCGGTTCCCGTCGTAGGAAAGGGTCGACACGACTCCGTAGGGCCACGAGAAGTCCTGGTCGTCGGCAGATCTCCGGATGAAGGCCGTGATGGTCTCGACGGCGAGCCGGGACGCGACTTCACCAGCCGTGTGGCCACCCATCCCGTCAGCAACCACAAAGAGACCGAACGCCAGATCGATGGCGAAGCAGTCCTCGTTGCCGTGCCGGACAGGCCCCGTCTCGCTGCGGCCGGCGGCTTTCAGAGTTTCGGAAGTCTGCATCGATCCAACCCTCCAGACACAGGCATCTTAGGGATCGATGCCATTGTCCGCAATACTACTTTTGGACCACGAACACAAAGCGAATCTCAAGAGTTGACAGAGTAGGTGTTGTCCCGGAATCAGGCGAGACGGCATGCCAACTGGGTCCGGCTGTCCGCGCCGGTCTTGTCGAAAACTCTCATCAGGTGTCGTTTGACCGTCGCCGGAGAAATCCCGAGCGTGGCCGCGATGTCCTTGTTCCGGTAGCCACGTAGGAGCAACTGCAGAACCTCCACCTCGCGCGCAGTCAGGCGGTAGCGGCGGCGGACGGCCTCCAGTTCCCGGCCGATACCCCGAACTGTCACCGCGACCCGTCTGCGGCTGCGTGTCCCGAGCGACCGGACCTGCACGGCGAAGGTCTCACCGGTGGGGGCAGTCACCAGGGTAGTGGTGTCGGTCTCAGAGAGAATCGGCGCGAGAGCGTCAATGTGGTTTAGCAGCATCACCACTATCTCGGTGGCGTGGTCTTGGCGGAGACGCTCCTCGAGGCTCCGCGCGGCTGGATTCGCATAGACGACGCGCCGGCCCCGAAAGACCATGATCGGGAGGTTCATCCCGTCGACGAGGTGGGCCAGGTCAGTTCGAGAAAGCGGATGCGACGTCGCCGCCATGGTCCAGCCCCCTCGCCACGCTCGCCGGCACTGCTGTCCGCCGGCTCGGGCCGCGCGAGCAGAAGCGGCGATGCCGCTTGTCCGGCGTTTTTCGGCTTCTTGCATGCCCTCGGGAACATCAGTATACTCGGCCGCGAATCGGAAGGTTCGTTCCCGAGGGCGGACATCTGCCCGACGCGGATGGTGAAGATGGCCGCCGGGCCATGCGCATTCAGGGGCCGACAGACATGTTCCTGCGACCGACGGGCAGTCGCACGAGGCTCGCTACCGGGTGGACGCGGGCCAGGCGACCCGGAGGTCAGGCCATCGTTGAATGGGTGATGATCGCGGGCGTGCTCGCTGCAGTGGGGCTCTTCTTCGGCGCGATCATTCCCGGAGCGCTCCGCATCTTTGTCCGGTCACTAGCGCTTGCCGTCAGGACGATCGCGCCATGACACGGCAGCCATCGAGCCGCCTTGCCAAAATGATCGATGGGTCTGCCGGCGGCCAGGCCGTAACGGAATACGTGACGCTGCTCGGCCTCCTTGCCACGCTACTTATCTTCATCACCAGCGTACTGACTCCTGTCCTCGGCTGGTTGGTCGTGCGACTGGTGCAGCACATGTCGGTCTACATGACGGGTTCCGGACCGTGACATGCGGACGAGGATGCAGAGCAGGTCGTCTGGAAAGGGAATGGTGATGAGCGTGACCCATCGCCTGTGTTTCCCGGCGGCATGCGGCCCGGCATCCACCCGGCAATTCGGCTCCGGTTCGCGGGCTGCTGTCCGGCGCATGCATCGCGGGGAGTCCGGGCAGACTTCAAGCGAGTACGTTGCTCTGGCAGGGTTGCTTGCGGGCGTCATCCTCTTGCTCTTTGCCGGTGTGTTTCGAGACGCCATGACGGACGCGACCAACTCGATCGCCGAGACGTTGCACGGGGCGGTGGCTGGCATGAGAGTCGACTAACCAGGAAACGGCACGCCGATGACGATACCACGCTCCCCGCGACGACATTGGCGGTGCATCGCACGGATGCGTGGGCAAGCGACGGTCGAGACGGTCGTGGTGATGACGTTCCTGCTGTTCATGATCTTCGGGTTGATTCACGTCTGCCTGCTGGCCGTAACCAAGTACATGGTCAGCCTCGCCGCGTTTTCCGCTGGACGGGCTCTGATGGTGCACGGGACCGGCTGGGTAGGTCAAGCCGCCGCTTGGACCGCCGCGACCACCGTTCTTGACAATCTCCGCTGGTGGAAGTCGGCGTGGCAGCGACTGGTACTGCCGCCGACGCAAGGAAGACTGGATGGCCGCGAGGGTGTCTTCGTGACGCACCGCGCGCCTTTTGCGTTTCCGATTTTCAATGATCTGCCGTTCGGAGGACTGCCGGTCACCGCCTTCTCCGCCGTCGCGATCCAGCCAGACATCCCGGAGAAGGGCGACAATGCGGAATAGCTTGCGCCCGCCACGGAGGACCATGGGGCGCTGGCGGCGTGACCAGGGCCAGTCGACCGCGCTGGTCATCTCGATGCTGTTCGTCCTCATCCTCTTCGTGGCCGTCGTGGCTGACGTCGGCCAGGCGGTGAACCGAAAAATCGCCCTGCAGGTTATCGCTGATACCGGTGCGTTTACGGGCGCGTCGAAGATGGCGGCCCAACTCAACCAGTTGGCGTACTGGAACAAGTTGCTGCAGCAGGTGTGGGCGGTGTTCAGCTGGCCGATGACTCTGGGAGGGGCTACGGCGGTCGATGGATATGGAGGGTGGTTTTGGCCCGGCTGCGAAGTAGCCGACCCGATCGAATCGGCCTACTCATTCGTGTGGAGCGCCGTTTCGTACTCGACGTTCAATCCGGTGAATCTGTTGTCCGCGCCGCTTCCCTTTGGCGAGGCCAGGCGGGTGAGCGACGACAACGCCCTCGATCTGTTTCCCGGGGAGCAGGATCAGCTCGAGTACCGTGAATGGGCACTCGACCTTGGAATTCTCCCCAGCCGTCCCGTCTGGACACTGGCTGAGACCGAGCAGGTTGACTCAGGTTGGCCGGCAGCTGTCTCGTGGTCACTGGCCCCGGCTCGGCCGACGGTGGTCTACACGTGTGCGTACGACACCACGTTCGGGTTGGTGTGGGACGTTCGCTCGCGTCAGTACAATCACTGGTACCGGAAGGCGGATCAGAAGGTCTCGTACTTTGTGTGGATCGTCAGGTTGAAGAATGAGAAGGTGCGGGCGTTGCTCTTTGACAGTTTGTTCGGGGGCAGGGTCATTCCAGAGATGGAGGCCGTCGCCGTGGCCAAGGCCGTCGGCGGGTCCATCGAGGACGGCGATTCCACCTACGTCGCGAAGATGGTCCCGGTGTCGAAAGTGATGCTGGCGCCGGTGGCGTACGACAACCTTTACGACCTTCGCATGAGGCCGGTGGTGCACTGAGATGACTCGCGTGCGTGGAATGCGCTGCGTGGCCGGTCAGGCAACCACCGAGACGGTGCTACTGACCTGGCTGCTGATCATACTCGTCTGCGCGGCCTTTCAGATCTATCGGGTCAATAACACGATCTTCAGGTCGCTGACTGCCGCACACCAGATGATGTTTGCGCGGGCCTTTCAACGGAACTGCGCTTCCGATGTGCCTGGATGCACTTATACGACCGACCAGGTGGACAGCGACGTGGGAGCCCGAGTGATCTGGCAGCCCGATGTTATGCCGGAGGTGGTCGTGCCCGTCGTCGGAATCTTCCGGCCGTATGGGCTTCGACGGGGCCTGCGTCTGAGCAGCAATCGCATCGAGTCCGATGATGGCTGCACGGACTTGCCGTGCAAACGGACGAAGATGGGGTCCGGCGCCTATACCGATCCATGGCGTGGCCTGGTCGAGATATATGGCGGGCTGTTCAGCCCCGACTACTACCGCGACTACATCGATCACAAAATGGCGTACCTGAGAGGGTTCATGTAGAGGGGCGACTATGCGTGGCAGGACTGCAGCGATCGTGTCGGTAGGGTTGGCTCTTCTCGGGACCCTGCTGATGTTCGTGTACTTGACCAGCCGGGAGAATGAGTTGCTCCAGCTTGGGGCGATGAAGGACGTCATCGTGACGACGAAGGACCTGTTGGCAAACACCGTCGTCGATGAGACGGTCGTGCAGCGGATACAGGTTCCGGCGAAATACGTCCAGCCGAAGGCCGTGGCCGATCTCCGGGAATTAGTGGGACGCGTCGTGATGGTCCCTGTGCCGAAAGGAGCGCAGGTTCTGGGAACCTATCTCGAAGAGGCGGGTCGAACCGCGCTGGCCTACGAAGTGCCGCGCGGGAAGCGCGCCGTGACGATCGGCGTGTCGGCCGTCACGGGAGTCGGCGGTCTTGTCCGCCCGGGGAACTTCGTGGACATTCTCGGGACGTTCGAGCTAGGAAGACCCGTCGGCAACCAGGGAGGCCGGGTACAGTACGCCGAGGAGCGGACCGAGACGGCGGTGCTGATGCAGAACGTGCAGGTGATTGCCGCCGGACGGGAGCACCGGCGTGAGCGCCCGGCGCCCCAACCGGCCAGCGAGTCGGCGGCCCTGTTCCGCGAGCAGGGCCGGCCAGCCGCCCAGACCGATCAGCAGCCGATCGTCAGCAACGTGACCGTGCTCGTCGGCATGCGTGAGGCCCAACAGTTGGTGCTTGCGCAGGAGGTCGGAACGCTTACCCTGCTGCTTCGCTCGAACCTCGACGCCGGGCTGACCGAAGAACTCGGCACACTCGATCCCTTCAAACTGCTTAACATCACCATCCCGGTCAAGCCCCGGGGCGTCCCCGCAAATATCTGGAGTGAAGTGGGACGCCTTGGCCCGCAGAGATGAGACCCTGCCATGAAGACCCGTCCATTTCTGGCCGTCACCTTCGTCTGCTGTATCGGTACCCATGTTGCTGCGCAGAGCCTGACCGCTCGCGACTGTCCTCCCTCGTCAAAGCTCGTTCGCGTTGAGGAGTCGTTGTTCGTCAAGGAACTCAAGACCATCGTTCCTGGATACCCCATCGGGAATGTCCAAGTCGACGATCCCCAGATTGCCGGGTTCAGCCAACTCCCTGCCGACCGAAAGACCCTGACTATTGTCGCCCGCTCGGTCGGGACGACGCTTCTCAGCATCTGTGACCAGCAGAACCAGCGGCGGCACGAGATAACTATCACGGTCATTTCTCGGGAGGCGCTGCAACTGCGACAGGAGTTACGGGGACTGCTCAGGGAATTCCCGTCGGTTGAGGTCGCGATGCTGGCGGGATCATCGGTAGTCACCGGCGCCGTCAGCTCGAGGGACGATCTCGCTGCCGTCGAACGGATCGCGGCGGCCGCCAAAGTAAAGTGCGTCGTGCGTTACGTTATGCCGTCGGTCCCCCCTCCTGCCATCGGAGCGGCGCCGTCGGTCTCTCGGCCGCCTGCTGGAGTAGCGCCGTCGACCCAACAGACGCTGCCCACACCCGCGGGCGCCGGCCCTCCCACGTCGAGCGCTGCCGGACCGCCCGCCCAGCCTACGTTCCGGGTCAGGTACGAGGTCGAGTTGATGGAGGCCAGCATCGCGTTCCGTACTGGCTCGTTCGCGCATGGGGTCGAGCCAAGCGGTCGTCGCCTTTACCTCGGACAGGTCGAGGTGAACATCGGATCCGAAAACGAGGTCTTCATCGGCGGCGCCGCAGTGGCGCCGAAGGAAGCGAAGCGCCCAGTAGACGCCCCGACGCAGGCTCCGATGGGCCTGCGCCTGAAGTTCGCTCCGAGAGTCGGAGACAGCAGGACCCCCGTCATTACGGCCGTCCTGGTCGAAACGAATCTGCCGTTGAACTCCGGGACGTACGATCCCGAGGTGTGGCGTCGATCGCGTTGGGAATTCCCGACGGCCACGAATCAGCCGTTCGGAATCGTGGGTGGCGACCTGCTGGCTTCCATGGACGTCGTCTCGCAGGGGCCAGGCGCGCTGCAGACCACAGCCAGCACGGCCTCAAAGATGCGGATGGTTCCCGGTGTCGGCGGGCTTCCGGGCATGGAGTACGTGCCGGTGTTCGGCAGTCTGTTCGGCTCGCGGTCTTTCAAGCAGAAAACAACGCAGCTGCTCGTGGTGCTGCGTCCGCAGGTGATTCCGCTCGAGGCCCGATGAGACCTCGGCGGCCCGTTCGGGTGCGGTAGCTGACGGCATGCCAGCTTGGCGGTGGGAGGAAGGCATCGCAATGCAACGGCGCGCGAAGGTCGTCGGGGTGTTCTCGCCAAGCGGGGGAGTGGGCCGCACTACAATTGCGGTGAATCTCGCGGTCTGTCTCGCCCAGCAGGACGCGCATCGCGTGCTGTTCCTCGACTGCGCCTGTCCGGTGCCAGGCGAAGCCGCCATGCTGTTCGGGCTGGAACGGGCCAAGTCGCTTGGGGACATGGCGCTTCTGCTGGGCAGGCTGACTCCCGAGATCTTCTCTACCTACGTCCTGCGATCGGCGAGCGGCGTGTCCGTGCTTCCGCTCGCGAACGACGTGCTCCAGTCCCGCTTGATCACGCCGGAGGCCCTGACGGCCTTCTTCGACCTCGCCGGCGCGGTCTTCGACGCGATCGTGATGGACCTGCCGTCCGGTGTCGGTCCCTTAACGCAGCCGCTGCTGGATCGGGCTGACTACGTCTGCGCGATTGTTGCGCCGACCATGACGGGGGCGATTCGTGCACGCCATGGCCTGGACTACCTGCGCACGATCCAGATCCCCGGCGACTCCGTCCTGCTCTGCCTGAACCGCATGCCGGAACGGGGAGGGATCGGGTCCGACCGCCTCGAGCGTCTTCTCGGCGTGCGGGTTACCGTTGAGCTGCCCGACGATGGAGAGCCCGTCGAGGCGGCCACCGAGCGTGGCATGCCGCTCGTTCTCTCGGCTCCGCGGCACCCGATCGCCCGGGGTCTGGATCGCCTGGCCAGGGAAATCGATCGGCGCGGACTTCGGGACCTCAAGATCGGCAGCGTGCCCGCGAGCGCAGATGCACGTTCCGGTGTGGAAGACGGTATCCGGGCCATCAAGCTGAAGATCCACAAGCGACTCGTCGAGGAGATCGATCTCAAGAAAACAGATTTCGGCTACTTGAGCGATCCGGTCAAGCTGCAGGAGGTACGCGCCCGCGCCGAGGCCAAGGTGCTGACGCTGATGGACGAGGAGGCGAAAAACGTCACCTCGCGCCAGGTTCGCCGGCGGATCGTCAAGGACGTGCTCGACGAGGCGCTGGGCTTGGGGCCGCTGGAGGACCTGCTGGCCGACCCCAGTGTGACGGAGATCATGGTCAATCGCTATGACCAGATATTCATCGAGCGTAACGGGAAGCTGGAAGCCACCGGCGTCAGTTTCCTCAACCCGGATCAGCTTCGTGGCGTGATCGAGCGGATTGTGGCGCCCGTCGGTCGGCGCATCGACGAGAAAGTGCCGATGGTGGACGCCCGACTGCCCGATGGTTCTCGGGTGAACGTCATCATCCCGCCGCTTGCCCTGCGCGGCCCGGCCCTCACGATCCGCAGATTCTCCGCCAAGCTGTTGGGGGTCGACGACCTCATCCGGTTCGGGTCGCTGACCGAACAGATGGCCACCTTCCTGTCGGCGGCGGTAAGGGCGAGAGTCAACATGCTGATCTCGGGAGGCACTGGGTCTGGCAAAACCACGCTGCTGAACCTGCTGTCCGGCTTCATCCCGTCCGACGAGCGGATTGTCACAATCGAGGATGCGGCCGAGCTTCGACTGCCGCAGGACCATGTGGTCGCACTCGAGTCCAGGCCCCCGAACATCGAGGGTGAAGGGGCGGTCACCATCCGGGACCTGGTTAGGAACGCGCTGCGCATGCGACCAGATCGGATCATCGTCGGTGAATGCCGCGGCGGCGAAGCCCTCGACATGCTGCAGGCCATGAACACGGGGCACGACGGGTCCTTGACCACCGTGCACGCGAACACGCCAAAGGACGCGTTGAGCCGGCTCGAGACGATGGCCTTGATGGCCGGCATCGAGCTGCCGTCCCGGGCCATCCGCGATCAGATAGCCGCTGCGATCGACATCGTGGTGCAACAGTCCAGGCTGGTGGATGGGTCGCGGCGGATCACCCACATCAGCGAAGTGCCGGCCGTCCAGGGCCAGGACTTCGAAGTCAAGGATGTGTTCGTGTTCAAGCAGACCGGGATCGAGCCGGACGGGCGGGTGCAGGGGCAGTTTGTGCCGACGGGCCACGTACCGCTATTCGTTGAGGGCCTCTCGAAGTCGGGGATCAAACTGCCGCGCGAGATATTCCTTCATCAGACAGCATAGAGACATGGCAGCACTGAAGTACCTGTCGCTCCTGTTGATCGGCCTGGGCCTCTGGCTGGTCACGAAGGTCCTCTACCGGGAGATCTCGGCCTGGTGGGCCATCCGCATTGAGGCGTACGCCCAGTGGATGGGCACCGAGTTCGAATCGATGTTCGAGGAGATGTCGCTCGACCGGGCCCGGCGCGTGATCACTTTCGTGGTGCTGGGGGCGTTCAGTCTTGGCTTCCTGCTCGCCTCCGGCATCGTCGGGCGGCTGCTGCTGGGCACGTGCTTCGCTCTGCTCGGATACTTTGGCCCCAGGTTCGTCATTGCCTACTGGAAACGGCAGCGGCTCAACGTCATCGACAACCAGTTGGTGGACGTGCTCGTGCTCATGGGTAACGCGCTGAAGGCGGGCATGAACCTCCAGCAGTCCGTAGAACTGGTGGTTCGGGAGATGAAGCCGCCGATCGCAGACGAGTTTGGGCGCGTGGTGAAGGCCATTCAATTGGGGCGGCTGACCGATGACGCCCTGAAGCAGTTGGCGGAGCGTGTGCCGCTTCCCGATCTCAAGCTTGCGGTGGAGTCGATCCTGACGCTGCGTGAGACGGGCGGGGATCTCAGCGAGACGTTTCACGTGATTGCCAACACGATTGTCGAGCGCAAGAAAGTCGAAGGCAAGATTAGCGCGATGACCACGCAGGGCATGACGCAGGGCGTCGTCACCTTCATGATGCCGATTCTGTTCCTCGTGTTGTTCACGCTGGTTGACCCGGATTACACACGGCCGCTCTTCGTGACGCCGATCGGGTGGATCATGCTGATTACCGTGTTCCTGCTCGAGAGCATCGGACTGTTCCTGATGTTCAGGCTCGTGAAGATCAAGGTATGAAGCGATCGAGCGAGCGGGGCCAGGTCACCACGCAGTTCGTGGTGCTGACGGGCATCCTGGTGACCGTCACCATCGCGGTGCTGGCCGTCGTGTTCCTTCCCGTTCGCCTGTCGTTCATCAACATCGCTACCTGCATCATTAGTGACGTGTGCAAAGAAGGGAACGAGACAGCCCCGGAGGGTCATTCGGTCAGCGTAGACTCCCGAACTGGAGACATCTACGCATGCGAAGTGAGAAAGGGAAGCGGCGAAAAGTGCTCTTTCTGGGACTCGCTGTGCCTGCGCGGTCCGGAGAAGTTCATTCAGTCGAGTGTGGCTTATACACCCAGAATTGCCTGTGGATTGCTCGGATATGTGGTCGGATCCGCCGCGTCGTCGTCCATGGGTGGTGTCTTGGCCTTACCTGGCTTTGCCGAGGGAGCCGCTTTATGCGGCGTGAACACGCAAGACTGGAAGGCCAAGCAGAAGCGGGTTTGGTGCTGTTGCTGCAACATGCAGAACGAGTGTGATGGGACAACGACTTATAAGGGTAACGTCATCTGCGTACTAAACGACTCAGACGGCTTCGCTGCGGACATAGACGAAACACTAAACGTGATTGATGACATATCCGGGATGATCAAAGGGAACAGGCCAGGCATTACTGAAAACGACTCTATCAACAGCATGAAGAAACAAATCCTACTGGCCGTTAGCACACATGGTGCGGGCGAGAGAATAGAACTGATCGGACACAGTGAGGGTGCGGCTATTTTATCTAATGCGATCTGGCAGTTGGTGTGGGAGCAAAAGACGAACGGGACCGGTCTCACACCGGAGGACCTAGCGCGATTGGATGTCGTCATTCTCGGTCCAGCCGAATGGCGGTTTCCCAGAGACACGGAGGTAACTTTGTACGAAAATTCTAACGAGAATGCCCTACGCTCCGATCCTGTGCCTAAGCTAAGCGATAAGTACCGAGAACTGAAGCTTGCCGGCTATAGCAACCAAATGTCTGAGGTTCATCCGGGTACGGTGCAGCCGTGGCCCTGTACCTTGTTTGACTGTCATGATGCCCAACACTACCTGGAGAATCGCGCGACCGAGGTAGTCAAAGAGGACGGGGGGTGCAAGCCGGGGGTCACGATAATGGTCAACGGAATCCGAACCGAAGACGAAAGCCAGCAAGGGAATTGCGATTATTACCAAACCACCAGATATGGGAGTAGACAATGTCTATCGCAGCCGTCTGGTCCCCGCATTTTCGCGCCGGAGTAGGGGCCGGGCGTGGCAACTGGCATGAGGTATTGATGTGTCACTGATCAGGTGCTTGGTCGCGGGCAGTGTCGTTGCGGCGGTTGGTGTGTGCGGCAGCACAGAGCCTTTACGCGAGTCGATAGCTGGCCACGCTGTGGTTGCCGCGACCTCCGCCGGTGAGCAGGTTCCTGAGGGAATGGTCCTGGTCCCGGCGGGCGATTACCTGAGCGGCATCCCGGCCGGCATGTCCGGTGCCAACGCCATTCCGCTTCAGCAGGTCCGAATCAAGGCTGTCTACATTGATCGTCTCGAAGTGACGAATGCCCGGTACTACTCGTTCGCGCACGGTAATCCTGCGTGGCAGAGGGAGTCGGTCGATAGGCGTGTTGCCGATGGTCACTACATGCGCCAGTTCACAGATGGTCAAGTGTCGAACGAACAGCGTTCATTGCCCGTGACTTGGGTAAGTTGGTTTGCAGCGAAAGCCTTCTGCGAGGCGCAGCGGAAGAGACTCCCCACAGCGTGGGAATGGGAAAAGGCCGCTCGAGGTACGGATGGGCGAGTCTACCCATGGGGCAACAAGATGGAAAACAAGTTGGCGAACTTCTGTGACCGCCGGTGTCCCCACTTTCTCAGAGAGGAAACCTGGGACGACGGATTCGCGGGACTCGCGCCAGTTGGTTCGTTTCCGGGCGGGGCCAGTCCATTCGGGGCGTTGGACATGTCTGGAAATGTGAGCGAATGGGTCAACGACTGGTTGGATGATTCGGGAGAGTACCAGAAGCACCTCCCACGCGTCGACCCGGCGGGACCGATTGCCGGCGTCGTCAAAGCGGATCGAGGGGGCTCGTTCATGACCAGCAGCAACTATGGCACGGAACTGTTCCGGTTTGGGGGTGGTCGACCCGAACGGACGTACATGAACATCGGCTTCCGGTGCGCGATGGACGCGCCGGGCCGTTGAGAGGAGACTGGACGCCCATGGGTCCACTGTTCTCACTTCTTGCGCTCGCGTCGGTGTTCGGAGGGATCGCGCTGCTCAGCTACACGATCCTGACCGAGCGCATGTACAGATTCGCGGTTCGGAAAGTCGGGGTGTCCGGCGGTGACAGCCGGCAGATCCCCTCAATCGCGTTGCGCCTCATGTTTCCAATGGCGGATCGCGTTGCCCCGTACTTCTCCAAGATCAGATGGCCGCGCTATAAGAACCGGACGTCCGTCAATCTCCAGCGCGCCGGGATCGGGAGGATCGTCGGCGTGAACCACCTCCTGGCGATGAAAGCGTTCACCGCGCTGGTCGTGCCGCTGGTGCTCTGTCGTCTGTTTCCCGTCTTTCTCAACCCCGCGCTGTTCCTACTGGGCGGCGCATTGGGGTTCCTCCTGCCGGATCGGTTTGTCGCGGACCTCAAGCGCTCGCGGGAGGAGAATCTGCTCGCGGCGTTGCCCGGCACCGTCGATGTGCTGGCCCTATCCGTCAGGGCCGGCCTCGAGTTTATGACGGCGCTGCAGCGCATCGTCGAGCGGGGCGCCCCGTCAGCCTTGCGAGATGAGTTGTCCATCGTGCTCAACGACATTCGCCTCGGGACGTCGAGAGCGGACGCCCTGAAAGCGTTCGCTGCGAGAGTGGTGATCCCGGCAGTGTCATCGTTCGTGTCGGTCCTCGTGCAGGCCGACATGCTTGGGGCGTCCATAGGGCCGGTACTGGAGCAGCAGGCGGAACGCATGCGGGTTGAGCGTTTCCAGCGGGCCGAAAAGGCTGGCGCGCGGGCGAGCCAGAAGATCCTTGTGCCGCTGGTGCTGTTCATCCTTCCCGCAGTGTTGATCATCTTATTGGGGCCGGTGGCGATTCAGTTCATCTACGGGAAGCAGTAGTCAGAGTATGAGAGTCGCGGAGGATCCCGCTGCCTGGCGGCGACGTCAGGGACCTTGGGATCAACCAGCGCACGACAACGATGGGCGCGGAGCCAATGACCGGAAAGCTCTTGGTTAGGGACGGACGATCCGAGCGGGAGGTGCTCGTGGTCGGCACCGTGTCGGTGGGCCGGGGCGCCGGGTGCGACATCAGCGCGGGCGATCCGATGCTGTCCCGACAACACGCCGAGTTCGTCGCGACGGAACAGGCCGTCTTGGTGCGCGATGTCAAGAGCCGGAGCGGCGTCGTCGTCAACGGGGTGCGAGTGGCTGAAGCTCAGCTGCAGCCCGGGGATGATATCCGGATCGCGAATTTCCAGATCACGTACCTGGGCGCTCACGTCGTTGGGGCTGGCACGAAGCGGTCCGAGCTCCAGTCCGGGTCCGGGCCCGACGATGGCGATGACAAGACGCGCGTCGTGCTTGGTGGGCGTCCGTCGACGGCCCGTCGATCGGCGGACCCTCGAGCGCCGGTCGACGACGATGACGGCACCCGGCTCCTTCGCAGATCGGCGAACCGACCCTCTGCCGCCGCCGACAACGGCCGGGAGGCTTCGCAACCACACCTGCGTCCGCCTGAACCTCAGCGGGCTCTGCACTCCGAAGAGTCTGTTGCACCGCGCGCGCACGCCGCCAGAACATCGTGGCGCAGCCGCGTCGTGGTGCAGATGGTCGTGCTGGTGATCGCTGTCTTCCTGGCAGCGGCCCTGCCGCTCAGTTGGTGGCAGTCGCGGCTGATCGAGGGCATGGCGCTGACTCGTGCGAAGGCCCTTGTTTCGTGGCTGGCCGCTGAAGCGGCTTTGGGGTTGGAAGGAAAACGCGAGATGGCGATGGTCGCGGACGACGTCGAACGAGAAGCCGGCGTCGTGACGGCGATCGTCGTGGCGCCGGACGGCCGGGTACTCGCTCCGCCGTCGAGAGCGACCGGCGTCTTCCGGGTGATCCCGGGGATCGGCGTGGCTCCGGCAGAGATCCTGCGCCTTAGGTGGGCGTGGAATGGCGGCCTGCTCCACCTAGCACGGCCGGTCGCCGTCGGGGGGAACGGCCACGCGGCGGTGGCGTGGGTGGAATTCAGGCCGTCAACGCCTCCGGAAATTGGCAGTCGCGCCGTGGTCGTTGTCCCCGCGCTGTTCTTCGCGATCGTGGCCGCAATTGTCGTAGCCGGCATGATCACTGGCCGGACACTTCGCGCCCTCACCCTGCTGAACCAGGACACCGAACTCGCCACGAACGGCAAACTAGACACCGTCGCCGACCCGCTCGGCGCGCGCCCCGTGAGGGACCTCACAGACACGCTCAATTACCTCGTAGCCCGCGCACGGCGCGCCGGGGCGACTGGGTCCGCGGCGGCAGCGGTTCCTGATGACCGAACTGGTACGGAGAGCGCCGGCGGCGGCGCGCCACGGCTTCCCGCTGCTCGAGGAGCGTCGCCGACTCGGGCTGGCGGACAGCCACGGCCGGCCGCTTCCAGCCATGCAACAACCGCCACGCTGGACGCTACAGCAGGTCCCATGCAGATTGTCACCGACGCCAGCTTCAAGGTCGTCGACATCGGGCGTGACGCGGCGGATCTGTTTGAGCTGCGCCGGGGGCAGGTTCTCGGCCTGCACCTGGTCGATGCCGTGACCGTGCCGACGGTCCTCGATGCCATTCTCAAGTGCCTGGCGGAGCTGCATGGGCAAGGTGAGCGCACGTTGACCGTTACCTGGAGGGGGCTGCCGGATGGCCTGCAGATTCACGTCGACAAGACGGGGCGATCTCACCCTCTCGTAGTTGCGTTTAGCGTGAAACATGAAAGTCCAATCACATGACACCCGCTTCGACCACGACACGTGACGGCTTGCTCGAAGACGCCCCACGGCTGGTGTTGATGTGGCACCGCGCGGGAGAGCCTCCGGAGGAGTTCGGCGTCTGGCCGGAGCGGCCCGTTACCATTGGCCGCGACGCCACCAATCTTATCGTCCTCGATTCGCCATTTGTGTCCAAGGCGCACGCACGGATCAGGTACGAGGACGGCCACTATGTGGTGGAGGACCTGCGAAGCGCCAACGGCATCCGGGTCAACGGGTCGCGTATCGAGGTGACCACACTGAAGCCGGGCGACGTCATAGAGATCGGGGATCAGGAGCTCTCGCTGGCCATTCGTTCCGAAGCGAGCACGCGGAAGCGCGCAAAACGCTCTGGTTCTCCGTCACGTCCTCTGCTCGCGGTTGGTGGCGTCATCCTCGCCGCGATCTTTGGGGTCGTTCTCTGGTCCGTGTACTCGCCTCAAGCCGGACTGGCGCCGCGCGAGTCCGAATCCCCTCGGACTGACAGCGCACCTCCGTCAAGACCGTCGGCCACCGTTGCGGTGCCAGTCATTGGCGACGAACCCGAGATCGTCATGAGAGTTGTGACTCAGGCGCCCATGTCGGGCAACAGTCCGGTGGCGGCGTTGTTCGATGAAGCGATGCTGCAATACCGAGGAGGGCGGCTTCGGGACACGCAGATTCTCCTCCGGGCGGCGCTCCGCCGCGATCCGAGTCACGAACTCGCCCGCTTGCGGCTGGGGCAGGTCGAGCAGGAATGCCAGCGCAGCATCTTGGATCACATGACGCGGGGCGATCTCGCCTTCAGCCAGCTTCGCTACGACGATGCGGTCATCGAATGGGAACAGGTTCAGCTTTTGACCGAACCCGGGGATCCCAGGTACCAGCGCGCCGAACAGAAGGCCAACGAGGCCAGGCGCGCCCGTGGCCGCTGATCAACGGCAAATGCTGGTTGGACTCTCCAGACGCTTGAGAGGACGGCTCCTGTGCTGACGATCTCGGTGTTCTGCCGCGACGGCACGGCTCGCCGGATCGCGCTGTCGGGCAGGCCAATCCGGATCGGCCGCGATGATGCCAACGATCTGGTTCTGGCCGATCCGGGTATGCGTGTCGCGCTGCGGCATGCGGAAGTGAGGCGCGAGGGAATTGACGACATCCTCGTGGACCTCGGTGGCGAAGATGGAACCTGGGTCGACGGGCAGCGGGTGGCGAGAGCAATTCTGCGGCCAGACATGACGATCCGGATCGGGAACTGCGAACTGGCCGTACGCGAACAGGAAAACACCGGCGAGAGCGGGTCTGTTCCGGCCGATGACGTTACCCTCAGCTCGGATGGCTCCGGCACGCTGTCCTCGGCGTTGCCCGATTCGGAGACGCTTTTCGGCGTTCAGGAGACCGGCCACCGCACGTCCGGCCTCGTCGGGATCAACCAAGGACGCCAGCGCCCGACCGGACGTGGCCGTTCACCAACCCGGGAGGGCCTGGTCCGGCGGGTGTTGGCGCTGCCGAGGGGAGTTGTGATCGTCGGGCTGGCAGTCGGGTTGGTTGCCGTCTTGTTTATTGGGCTACTCTCCTCAGGTGTTTCTCGATCGACGCGCCCGGTTGCCGCGGCCGGCAGTCCGGCCGGGTCCGCGAGAGACCGGGAGGAGACCAACGAGGAGATCGTCCAAAGGCTGCTTGCAGGGGGCAGGGCGGCCATGGCGCGCGGCGAGTACGACGCTGCCATCAACAGGTACTTCGACCAGATCCTGTTGATCGATCCAGAACGGGCCGAAGCACTTGAGCTGAGAGTCCGGGCACAGGACTTGATGAGATCGTCTGGGCCGGCCGGCAGCCCCGCCGGTGTGGTTGCTCATCAACCGGTGACCGCGGCGGCCGAATCGCAGGGGGCCCGGAACGGACGGGCATCGAGGCCAGCCATCGTGGTCGCGGACTCGAGTCCCTGCCGCGCGTCAGTCGTGGCGGGTCAGGACTCGCCAACGGTTCGCGAGCACGTAGCCGCTGTGCAGGCACGATTCGACGAGGGCAGGCTCTCGCTCGGGAACGGGCGATTCGCCATGGCGTTGTCGGCTTTCCAGGCGCTCCAGCAGGAATCTATCACGTGCCGGGGCCTGGAAAACGTAATCGAGCAGGCCAAAGCAGGGCTCCGGATGGAAGCCGAGAAAATGTCCAAGGCCGGGGCGGCGGCGGAGCAGCGGGGCGATCTGATCGCCGCGTTGAAGTCCTACACGCTCGCCCGTGATGCCGAGAATCATGCGGCTAACGTAGACGATGCTATCATCCGCGTGCGGGATCGCATGCGAGCCGATGGGGAAGAGGCGCTGCGCCGGGCGCGCCAGTACGACTCGCTTGGGCGTTTCCCGGAGGCGATGGCCCTTTACGCTCGAGCCGTCGAGTGCCTTCCCGAACGTCACCCGGACAGACAGGTCGCGCGGGACCGGCTGGCGGCGCTGCGTGGGGGAATCCGATGACCGATGCCGAGCTCGATGATCGGTTGGGCGAAACCCTCGTGGCTCGCGGGGGGCTGTCGGCCTCCAACCTGGAACGCGCTCGCCTGTTCCAGCGCACCAGGAACTCGACGCTGGCTGGAGCCCTGCACGAGCTGCACGTCGTAACCGAGGACGTCCTGCAGGCGTGCCTCGAAGAGCTGACCGGTGTCCGCGCCGTCGATCCGAGGCTGATGACCGTTTATCCCGACTTCATCGCCGCGGTGAGCCGGCTGATACCGTCCGAAGTCATTCGCGGCATTCGCGTCTTTCCGGCACAGGTGGAGCTCAACGCGATCCACGTTTGCATGGTCAATCCGACCGACGGGTGGACCGCGCGGTCGATCGAGGCCATCGCTGGGTGTCGTGTCGTGCCGATGGTTACGCACGAAGCGGCCATCGCCGAAGTGATCGCCAAGCATTTTCCTGCATCAGGAGCCGGTAGCGATGCGGTGCCTGCTGATCGGTCACCGGCGACAGTCGAAGTCGTCTACCGCCAGCGCCTCGCCGAGCCCATCGAGAACCTGATCGGGCCGGCGCGGGCGTTGCTCAACCGGACACGGGACGCCATCGCGCGAGACCCGCTTGCGCTGGAGAGCGTAATCAGGGATCCGCAGCTGATTCGCCTGGTCCACCAGATCATCTGCCGCGCCGTCGAGTCCGGCGCCAGCGACATTCACATTGAACCCACCGGTGACGCATTGCGTGTGCGCGTGCGAATCGACGGGGCTATGCAAACGTTTGCCGTGTTGCCGGCCTCGGCTGCTGTCCCCGTCGTGGCCCGGCTCAAAGCCATGGCCGATCTGCCCATCGCGCCAGCCACAGCGCCGCTGGACGGGCGCGTCGGGTACGACCTCGTCTGGGGCCGGGGCATCGATCTACGTTTCTCGCTGGTGCCGTCGGTGACCGGGGAGAACGTCGTCCTGCGCGTGCTCGACCGGTCCCGGCAGCGACGCCAACTGACCGATCTCGGTGTCGACGATACCGTCCGGCGGCAGCTGGAGCGGGCGCTTGAGCTGCCGAACGGCTTGATTCTCGTCACCGGGCCGACGGGCAGCGGCAAGAGCACGACACTATACGCCTTGCTCGATTGCCTGAACCGGGAAGATGCGAGCATCGTGACCGCCGAGGACCCAATCGAATCGCGCATCGTCGGCGTGACCCAGGTGCCATGCGATGAGTCGAGCGGCGTCACGTTTCCGACGGCCCTGCGGGGTTTCCTGCGCCAGGACCCCGACGTCATCATGGTCGGTGAGATCCGCGACGCCGACACCGCCGACCTTGCGCTCAAGGCCGCACTGACCGGGCACCTGGTGCTGTCGTCGCTGCACACCAACGACGCGCCGGGTGCCGTGCTGAGGCTGCTCAACATGGGTCTGGAGTCGTTCCTTATCTCGTCGGCGGTTCGGCTGGTGATTGCGCAGCGTCTCATCAGACGACTGTGCCGCGAGTGCCGGGTTGGGATTGCGCCCGAAAGCGCGGAGCACCAGAACGTCATTCGCAGGCTCCCGACCGACGCTCAACGCCTGCTTTCTAACGTCGCGATCTACACACCAGGCGGTTGCCCGGCGTGCCATCGAACCGGCTATCACGGCCGTGCCGGGATATTCGAGCTGCTTCGCGTCACCGAGGCCATCGAAGACCTGATCGTCCGCCGGGCTCCGACATCCGAGATTCGCGCGTGCGCCAGGCATGAAGGGATGCGGACGCTGCGACAGGCCGGTCTGCTGAAGGTTGCCGACGGCGAGACATCGCTCGCCGAAGTGCTGGAACACACCGTGGAGGATCCGGTGTAGAACGTCCGCGACGCGAGGCCGGCCGCCACGCGTTCGCGCTGTACCCTCAATGGCGTTTGTGCTGAAGCGGAGAAATCGTAATGTCCAAGGAACTCAGTGCTGCCGCGTCGGCTCTGGCATGTTTCGTTGTCATATTCACGGTGTCCGGGAAAGCTGCGTCGTCCCAGTTTCCTTGGCGATCCGCGATCAAGTACCAGACGCTGAGCGGACCCAACAACCGGTTTACGCTCCAGTATCCGACCAGGGACTGGCAGGTGCTTCCGGGTGGTGGATCAGTGCTGCTGACGCTGGCGCAGAAGAACAACGAGGCGACGGTGGTTATCGACCACATGAGAATGGGCGTGGAATTGCGGCCGGACGAGATCGCGGAGGTGTTTGCGAACCTCGAAGCGCAGAACGTGGCGGAGCACCAGCCTGAGGCGAAGGACGTCAAGGCAGTGGTCACCGGTACGCCAACCGGGCGTATTGTGGTGCTCAACTACTTAAGGCCCGGGCTCCGGGGCGCGGAACGTGTGGTCCAGTACTCAATGCCGATCGCACAGGATCTTTACCGCCTGATCTGCAGTGCTCTTATCGGGAAGTTCAATACCTACGAGCCCATCTTCACTCAGATTGCCTATTCGTTTCGATCCCCGGCCGGCGCGAGTACTACCCCCAAGTCAGAGATGGTGCAAGCCGCGGTCAGCACCACAGACCGCACCACCCCCCCCAGGAAAACAAAGAACGTGAACCCGGCCTATCCGCCTGAGGCAGTGAAGGATCGCCTGCAGGGAGAGGTCATCATGGAGGCCATGATAGGGGCGGATGGCAAGGTCACCGCCGTCCGGGTCATCAAGTCTACCTCCGGCGTGTTCGATGCCGCCGCGATGGATGCCGTCCGTCAATGGGAGTTCACGCCAACCCTGGTCGGCGGCGTGCCCACGCCAGTCAGGCTGTCGGTGAGAGTCGCTTTCACTCCCGATCGCCAGTAGGGGATCCACTCAGTCAATCGGCGAGGGAGCACACGTGGCCGAAACCAGTTTCCCGGCTGTTTCCGTCGTACTCGAGAGGACTGACGCGGTGATTGCGCGGGCCGAGGTCGCTTCGACCTCGGCAACGCGCCGTCGAGGGCTGCTCGGACGACTCGAACTCGCGGGGGGGACCGGGATGATCATCAGCCGGTGCTCAAGCGTCCACACGTGGTTCATGCGATTCCCGATCGATGTCGTGTTCCTGGATGAGAACTCCCGGATTGTGCGCATCGTCGAACGTCTGGGCCCATTTCGAGTGGTGTGGGGCGGACGGAGCGTGCTCGACACGCTGGAGTTGCCCGCAGGTGCGTGTCATCTCGCCGGCCTCAAGGCAGGAGATCAGCTGCGGATTGGATAGGCTCACCCGGGCCAGCTCACTTGGTTCCGGTTCGGCGGGTGTGGGCGAGGTGCCTGAAGTTGAGCCGGCGCGAGGACAGGACTGAGCGGATACGCAACGTTATCAGCGGGCGATGTCGCGGGCACACCGGCAGCCAATTGCGCCGCTGTCGATGTTGAACGTCAACACCGCTCTCCGGTCAGAAACGCGTAGGTCGTTTCCTAGGAAACGTTCTGCACGCGTGTACCAAGATCCGCCTCGCGCCACCGGGTCGGTCCTGAAAGCCGGCTTCCGCTCCCCAGATCCCGGATAGAGTGCAAAGAGGTCTTGCACGAACTCCGACACGTTCCCCGCCATGTCGTACAGGCCATACCCGTTTGGTGCGTAGGAACCCACGGCGACCGCGCCTTTCGTGTTGGCGAAACGAGCGCCGTTCCGTGCGCCTTCGCGGTCAGTCGGCTTCTCGTCACCCCACGGATACCTCTTCCCAACAAGTCCCCCGCGCGCTGCGTATTCCCATTCGGCTTCGGTCGGCAGTCGACCGCCAAGCCATCGACAGACGCCAGCAGCCTGCCCGTGTGTCACATTCACCACTGGCTGTGTCTCGAGTCGGCTCCACTTCGGCTGCTGGGGCATTGTCTGGCCCAACGCGCCCGCATATCGCCGAAACACTCCCACCGTTACCTCCGTCGTCATTAAATCGAACGCCGCGCTCAACGTGACCGAGTGGTCTGGCTTCTCGGCCTCGCTGCACTCAGGGTCGTCGGCGACACAGCCCATCTGAAACGTCCCTGCCGGCATGTGCGCCCATTGCACACCCGGGACTGGACTCTTTGCCGTCGCAGCTGGAGGCACGATCGTCGCCAGAGAAGCGGGCGCTTCGCTAGCCTGGAGAGAGACGGCCGATGGGGGCGGAGTGGGAGCGTCCGCACGGAGCTCCTTGAGTCTAGCCTCGGCGATCGTCCGATAGCTCCCTTGCGGATAGCGCGTGATGTACTCGTCAAACCGGTCCGGACTGCGCAGGTCCTTGATTGACTCCCAGAACGACTCCTCTGTCTGACGCGCCGTCTCGGTGCCCGCGCGGGCGGCGGTCGCGACACGATCCGCGTCGACAACAGCTGCGGCGAACAACGTCGAAGCTGCCCAAAGTGCGCGTACTGCTTGTTCGGTTCGACCCAGCCGGTTCCCTTCATCGAGCTTGTCGGTCGCCTTCTGATATTCCCCAGAAGCAAGAGTCGGTGCGCTAACCTGCGCGGCACGCTTCTTGGCATCGGTGACCCGGACCAGGGCGTCCGCGTGCAGTTCGTCGAACAGGCGAAGAGCATCTGCATCAGCCGGCTTCACCTGCAGTACCGAACCGAGAGTGCGCAAGGACACCTCTTTCTCACCCCGAGCAAACTGCTCGCGGGCGAGCGTACGGAGTTCAGCAAGCCGCTGGTCCGGGTCAGCAGCGGCCGACTCCACGGGCGCAGATGTCATCGGCTGAACCGCTGGCGCCGTCCCGATGGCCGGTTGTTGCTCGCCTGCGTTGCCTACTTGTGGTCTCGGCGAGCTGGATACCGCGTCACCAGCGAGAGCCTGCCCGCTCGGGCGTCCTCCGAACGACCCGCGCCCTGGTAACAGCACGACGCCGATCACGACCAGCACGGTGACGACACCTCCCGCAGCGGCGATCATCCGCCAACCCGGTCGCGCCGACGCCCGCTCGGCGCCGGTCGGCGTCGGACGCGCCCAAGTCTCGCCGCTATGTGACGAACGTGCCGTACACTTGGGAGCGATGGATGGGGCTTGATCGAGCAAAGTCACCGTCTCGCGGCATGTTGCGACAACCGTCGGCGCTTCAACCGCGCCCTGAATCGCGCGCGACTGCTCCTGACATGCACGAGCCTCGATGCCCGCCCGCGCCCGCTCGACCAGCAGGCGCGCCTGCTCCAGGGTTGGCTCGATCGCGAGAGCTTCATCGGCCGACCGAATAGCGGACTCGTACGCGCCTTCCTCAAGGCGCTTCATCGCGCGGTCGATCGCGGCCCTGGCCTTCCGGGCGTTCTCGCGCGCACGTTCGACGTCGGCGCGTACCTGCTCGAGTTCCTGCTCGAGGGCGTCCGACGCGACGCGACGCACAAGCGCCGCCGCGCGGTCGGCCAGCGCGGTCGCCTCTGTGAAGTCCCGTCGCTCGACCGAACGCCGCGCGTCGCTCAGACACGTTCGAACCTCTGCAGTATCCAAAGCGGCTCGTGCCCGTTCGATCAGATCGTGGGCGCGTTCTTCCTGCGGGTCGATCGTCGCGGCCCGCTCCGCCTCCTCGATCGCGACCCGATAGTCGCCACGTTCAATCGCGTCCACGCCGACACGAAGATGTCCCTCGATCTCCTCACGGCGTCGGCGGAGCAGCCGTTCCACATCCGTCGTGCGCCGGTCCCGGCCCGGAGTCGGCGAAGGGGTGGCCGGTTGGTGTTCGGTGAATCCGGCCGGTCGGACTTCCGCCGGACGCATGCTGTCCTCTACGCACTCCCGCAGGGCTTCAAGATCTCGTCGCATCTCGAGCAAATCCGGATAGCGTGCACATGGATCCTTGTCGAGCGCACGCGCGATGATCGGGTCAACGCGCCCATCGAGATTCTCGCAGATTCGACTGGGCGGCTCCGGACATGCACGGAGAATGCGATCAAGCACCCCGTCCGCGATCGTGCCCGGAAACGCCTTCTTGAAGGTCAGAAGTTCATAGAAGACAGCGCCGACTCCAAAGACGTCGCTGCGATAGTCGACCTGAGAGCCCTTCAGTTGCTCGGGCGACATGTAGTTGACTGTGCCCACCATCTCGCCCTGGCGCGTGATGGTCGACTCACCGAGCTGGGCAATACCAAAGTCGACGACTCGCAGCGTGCCATCTTGATCCACCATCGCGTTGCCAGGCTTCACGTCCCGGTGGACGATACCGGCTTGGTGCGCGTGGGCAAGGCCGCTACACAATTCGGCGATTAACGACAGCTTTTGTGAGAGCGAAAGCGGCGCGCGGCGCCGCACCATCTCCGCCAAACTCTCGCCCGCGATGTACTCCATGGCGATGAACGGCCGGCCGTCGACTTCGCCCACGTCGAATACGGTGACAACGTTCGGATGGCGCAAGCGCGCGACGGCGCGCGCCTCGCGGGCAAACCGCTCGCGAAGGCCTGGGTCGGCCGACAGGTCCTCCTTGAGCAGCTTGATCGCCACCAGTCGATCCAAGCCGGAATCGCGCGCGAGATACAGGTCTCCCATGCCACCGACACCGAGGCGACGGAGAACCTGATAGCGTCCGACATGGGAAGGCTGGCTGGTCACATGATCACAAAGTTTGTAGGCGACGTCCCCATACGCCCAAGGACGCTTCAATAGCCGCCGCGGTACGACCGCCACAGCAACCGCCTATGCACGTGATGAGTGTCGCCTCCATCACCGTGCATCACTCGACGGCAGCGTTCCGTGCGCGGGCCTGCGCAGTCGCGGCGGAACGGGCTCACGAGATCGTACGAGGCGTCCGGCCGCCGCAGTATCGTTTGACACCGAGCCGCCCAATGGGCACGGGCGCCGGGCGTGAGTTCAAGCCGCTCGCCGTAGAATTGCGATCAGTATCCCCCCGCGTCAGCGTTTGTCAACAACAGAACTTCACAACAGAACTTCAACAACAGAACTTCGGCACAAGTTCGGCACGACACCGATGCTCGTGGGCGGCGTGCCTACGCCAGTTACTGTGGAGACGAGAGTCGTTCTTGCTCTCGGTCGTCAGTAGCCGATCCACTCAGTCAAATGGCGAGGGCGCACCGGTGGTCGACACGAGTCTCTCAGTGGCTTCTGTCGTACTCGAGAGAGCGGACGCGGGGATTGTGCCGGCCCACGTCGTTTCGACAGCGGCAACACGCCGTCGAGGGCCGTTCGGACACTCGAACTCACGTCGAGCAACGGGATAGTCATTACCCGGCGCTCGATCGCTCACACGTGGTCCATGCGGTTCCCGATCGATGTCGTGTTCCTGAATGAGGACGCCCGGGTTGTGCGTATCGTCGAACGTCTGCGCCCATTTCGAGTGGTGTGGGGCGGACGGAGCGTGCTCGACACGCTGAAGTTGCCCACAAGTGCGTGCCATCTCGCCGGCCTCAGGGCAGGAGATCAGCTGCGGATTGGATAGGCTCACCCGGGCCAGCCTGGCGCCAGCCCGAGGGTCCGCTCGAGGCGGTCCGCCTACTGCGTCGATTTCACGATGTTGCCGGTCAGGTTCCCAATGGCGGTCATCAACTGCTCCCTGAAGACCACCATGATAGCGATAATAATCGTCACGACTATCCCGGCAATGACCAGGTACTCGCTGCTGGTCTGCCCGTCCTGATCGCGCAGCCGGTTCCTCAGTCTCGAGCCCGACGCTTGTGCCCACGTCAAGAATCCAAGCATGACCTGACTCCTCTCTCTTAAGAATGCCTCGCCCGCTACGAACCCCGCAGGGCGAGTCGGCAGTGCCACACGGTCAGTCCGCGTCTGGGTCCACTGCTCGCGTGAGTCTACCGCATGCTCGGCCAAAGGGCCACCAGAGTTCCGAAACTTGTCGGTAGTACATGAAATATCCGGGGCAAGTAGTACGTGAAATGTCCAGTCCAGAGGCGGATAGGGTACGACACAGGAGGGGCTCTGGGGACGTATCCGGACGCCGCCGTGGAGAAGAGGGCCATAACGATTCCGGACGTGCTCTTGCGGGCGATGAGTGGGCAGATCAGTTGGCTCCAAAGCGGCGGAGATCATAGGCGTTACCAACGGGCAGATGCAGCGCTGGCGAAACCGGCTGGAAGCCGAGGGCTACTACGGGCTGTTCGATCGGCAACGGTAGCGGCCGAGTCCAAAGCGGCTGGCGCTGGCTACGATCGAGCAGGTGCTGCGGCTGTATAGCGAGCAGCATGCGGGTTGTAACGTGCAGCACTTCCACGAGTTGTTGGTGGCGCACCATCACGTGACGCTGAGTTGCAACTGGGTGAAGCGTGCCCTGCAAACGGCCGGATTGGTGCCCTGCGACCGGTGGATGGGCGCGCATCCGCGTCGGCGCGAGCGGTGGCCGCTGTCCGGGATGTTGTTGCACATCGACGCTAGTCGGCATGCGCGGCTGTCGAACGTACGTCACGACGACTTGGTGAGCATCAGCGACGAAGGCACCATAGCTGAATCCGTCTGGGGCGGCTCGCTGTCTCGCGCTTCCCGTGTAGGGTTTGCCCGATGCGTGGTCACGCCCACGCCCAGACCCCGTCCTCTGCTTCTGGCGGGGCAGGCGCGGCCAGGAAGGTCACCCAACACACAACGCAAGCATCTGGCTAGGACACGCCGCCGTTTCAGACGAGGAAGGGCGCGATACGCCGCGGACTAATCGCCTTCGCTGACGGCCGGAATGGATATTCCACTCCGGTCGCCAAGGAAATCGCATGAAGCTACCGAGCAAGAAGCTGGAGCCGCACGTCAACGCGAGCCAGACGACTACTTCTTTCCACAGTCCATGACGGCAGTTATCACGTCCGGCGGCACTCCGGCCTCGGACAACTTGATGAGAGCGTTTGTGCTCGTGTCGAACTTGCAGGGTGAACTCCTGATCTTGGCGAGGATGACGACGGCAGGCAACTTGGCCTTCACCATCGCTGTGATGTCGGTGTTCGTGAGCGTTTGGGCAGCGGCCGCAGCCTCGGTCGCCTGAACCTTCGAATCGGCTGCGGCGGCCGCATACGTCGCGCGTTCTTCGATTCGCTGCATATCACGAGACAACGCTGACGCTCGACGGCACTGGGCCACTGCCTCGACAAAAATGTCTCCGGGCTTGATCCGTTGCGCCTCTTCTAGGTACCCGAGTGCCTTCTCGTACTGTCCCAGGGAAAAGTACCCCATTCCGACATTGTGGCTGGCGTGCGCGACCACTTTGGGGTTTGGCTTGGGGAGGGCCTTGCACTGGTCTAGATTAGTGAGAGATTGTTCGAGCGCACCTCGGATATCACCCGCCTTTTGCCGGCTGAACGCGTCCTTGAGGCCGCAGTCTTTGTCGTCGAAGTAGTAGAGCCGCACCATCTCCGACCACGGGAGGTACATCCGTTCTGCCTGTCGAACCACGGACGCCATCGCCTGGTCCAGGAGGGTGAACTCCTCCGGAAACTCGGGGCAGCACCTATCATCGATTTTGTTCTCGACCAACGGACTCGCTTCCAGCACTTGGGCTGCAAAGATGCGGCTCGTCGCCAAGTCAACGCTGCGGATCGACCCTCTGACAAACGCCTGAGTCCGCGAAATGTAGGTCCGGTGCACTCCGTTGCGGTCCTTCCAGTCGTTATACAAGCTCTTCTTCTCAAAGGTGTGTCGTTGAATGTTGACGAAGATCATCACCGTCGCACCCAGAATCTTTCCCATTTGCGCGGCCGACTGCTGATCGACGTTTCCCGATAGACTGAAGTTCTGCTCCCGGAGTAGGGCATCAAGTCGGCTTCGTTCGATGACCTCCACATTGGTCTGTACGAACCGGGCTGTCAGTGCATCGACAAAGCTACCGGCAGCCTCGCCTTGTGCGGGGCCGAACGCGACCCTGTTGACCTGGATGCCCAGATTGGGAGGATGCGAAATCGTCGTGGGCACCTGCGGGTTGGTAAACTTGTCCCAGAACTGGCCCTGGACCGCGATCGAGGCCAGAAGGAAGACCAAGAGTCCCACCAGTGAAGCGACCCGTATTCTACTCATCTTTCAACTCCCTCCCAGCTCAGCGGTTCAAGAAATAGGCGCGAGGCACGTGGACAAGGTGGGAAGAACCCGCGATTCCGGTGTGATTCTAAGCCGATGCGCTCGGCGGAGTCCACAGGATTGCGACGACAGGATTGTGACGACCAAAGTTCCGACGCTATTGGAGCATCCACACTTCTGGCACGTTTACCGTTTTCCCAGGTGTGGGCCTCGGCGGCCGTTCCGAATCAGCCCGCCAGGAAACTGGCGATGCAGGACAGGTACCTCGCCGCGCATGGTGGCCGGGACCTGCTCGGCGACTACCTTGCGCGGGAACTCAATGACGGCGTCCGCGTGGTCTGCCGCAACGAC
>JAPKZQ010000014.1 GCA_026393675.1 Acidobacteriota bacterium
GCCCGGCATACAGGTCCCGCTTCTGCTGGAGGTCTCACGACCTCACGCAGGGGACCGCGCTACCCTACTGCTCAGCGGTTCATAGGGGTGGGCTCCTTTCATCCCACGAGGAACACGCCGCTTCACGGCGCACCAAAATGCACCTTCCGGGACGTGTCGCCGAACGCGCGTGTGGGCCCTACCCCACGCCTGTCCCGGCCCTCACGGTGCGTTTTGCAGACTGACGCCCTTCGACTTCGCTCAGGACTTCGCAGTCGGCTTGGTTCGAGGGGCCGCTTCGGAAACCGTCTCCCCGTCAACCTATCGCAGGGCGCGATTTGTTCGCGCCCCGGGTACAATACTGGCGCATGAGGTTGACGCACGTCTTCGCGGCGCGGCAGCGCATCGCGCCGCACATCAGGCGCACGCCGCTGGTCCACTCGCCGTGGCTCTCGTCGCAGGCGGGGGCGACTGTCAGGCTGAAACTCGAGTCGCTCCAGGTGACCAACTCGTTCAAGGCCCGTGGCGCGGTCAACGTCGCCGCGGCACGACTCGAACGGGAGGCCGGCGACGTCGAGCGATCACGACTGCTCGTGACGGCGTCGGCCGGCAATCACGGCCGGGCGATGGCGTATGCGTGCGAGCGCCTGGGCTTGCGGCTGGTTGTCTTCACGCCGAAAGACGCACCGCGCGCCAAGCTGGATCCCATCACGCGGCATGGCGCCGATTTGCGTGCCGAAGCGTCGAGTTACGAAGAGGCTGAACTGCTGGCAAAGCGTTTCGCCGAAGCCTCGCGCGTCACCTACATTTCGCCCTACAGCCACCCGGACGTGATTGCTGGCGCGGCCACGATCGCGCTGGAAATTCTCGAGGACTGGCCGGAGGTCGATACGATCCTGGTCCCGGTCGGCGGCGGCGGACTGGTGAGCGGCATCGCGCTCGCCATCAAGGCTGTGTCATCGCACGTTCAGGTTGTCGGGGTCGAAGCAGAGGCCTCGCCGGCCTTCTCCACCTCGCTCGCCGCTGGACGCATCACCAAAGTGACCGTGAGGCCGACCATTGCCGACGGGCTCGCGGGAAACATGGATCCCGACACGATCACGTTCGATCTGGTCCAGCGCCACGTCGACCGGGTCGTCGTCGCGTCGGAACGGGCAATCGAGGATGCGGTACGCGGGTTGATGACGCACGAACATCTCGTGGCGGAGGGAGCCGGGGCGGCCGCGGTGGCTGCGCTCGCCGAAGGCCTTCACGTCAAGGGCCGGCATATCGCGGTTGTGCTGTCGGGATCCAATATCGATTCGGCGCGGCTGGGTGCGCTGCTTACTGATCGCCGGGTCTGACCGCCTCCACCAAGGTTACGGCGGTCCGCCGAAGCTTCACGCGAAGGCGGAAGACCCGGCCTCCAGTTCTAAAGACCCGGCCCACTTCCGAACCCCGAACCCCGAATCCCGCACCCCGACTCCTGACTCCTGACTACCGTCTACAGCCCCTACCGGGCAGGTGATTGTTCGAGGAGTCCTTCGAGAATCCTGGTCGCCTCACCCCTGGCACGGGCGTAGCTGGCCTCGAGTGCCGCCACTGATGAGATGACACCGGGATTGGCGGTGACGTTCCGCCATGGGAAGAGTCGCTGCTGAATTGCCGCGCGTGGGCTCATCACGCCGTTTGTGGCTCCCCACATCCGCAGCACTCGATCAGAGGCTGCGGCACGCGCGATCCATGTCGCTGCCCGTACTGCATCGCCAACGGCCGCCGCAGTCATGGCGGCGCAGCGTGCCCATGGCGCCTGATCATCAGCCTTGTCGGCCTGCGTCACGATCTGCTGTTCGAGCCTGAGGCCTTCGGCGCGATCCGCGCCGACCATGTGGATCCCGGCCAACATCGCCCACGCGTCGCAGGCGGCCGGATACAACCGTGTAATACCAGTGAGGGCGGTCGCCGCATCGGCCGTGCGGCGATCGAGCATCAGCGAGGACGCGAGCATCAGCGCGGCCGGAGGCAGATCGGCGTCACGCCTTTCCGAGCGCGGCGCTGTTGCATCGCCGCCGAGCGGGCGCACAATCCGCACGCGGGCCCGCAGGGTGTCCCACCACGGCAGTGACGGCGCCAGCGCCTGACCCCGCGCGGTTTCGACCATCGCCTGGTCGAACTCGCCGAGCGCGATATAGCCGGTGGCAAGTTGATAGCGCGCCAGCGGCGACACGGGATCCAGCTCGATGACGCGCCTGGTGAACCTCATCGATTTGGCCGGATCGACATCTCTCAGGAGCTCCGCGATCGCCCAGTACGCGGCGACGTACGATCGGTCGATCTCGATCGCGCCACGCAACCTGATCAGCGCTTCGCGCAGCGTTGGTGATGACAGACCGAGCGCGAGCTGAACGGGCGCGGCATCCGGGTCGGCTGTCGCGGCTTGCTCCGCAGCCTCGCGCATCCGTCTCGACACGTCCGCGAAAGCGAGGCGACCCTCGAAGGCGGCGCCAATCGACAGCGCCTCCACCAGTCCGGTCTGCGCTTCGAGCATAGAGGAATCGGCGGCGATCGCGCTTTCGAACAACTGCACGGCGCGGCTGGCATCCTGGGCTGCCATTGCGTCACGCGCCTGCAGGTAGGCGTCGAAGGCCGCCGGATCCACGATCCGGAGGGCGGCGCGGCTGGTGGCGGCAGACTGTTTGAAGGGAATGCCTAAACGTTCCGAAACGTCCCGGGCTATACGCGTTTCAAGGGCAATGATGTCGGCGGCCTGCGCGGTGTAGTCCCGATTCCAGATCGTCTGGCCATCGGCCCGATCCACGAGGCTGAGTCTCACGTTCAGCTTCTTCCAGTCCGGATCGGCTGGCGTGACCATGCCCGCCAGCGCCACGCTGGCCTGAACGTCCTGGGCCACTGACTGGGGCGAGCGGCCGGCAAATGCCCGGATCGACAATCGCCCGAGGGTCGTCACGCCGGTCATCTGACCGAGTCGCATCACCAGGTCTTCCGCCAGTCCAGGCCCGAAGTACGGCCGCGTGGCTTCTCCGCCGCCAATGGTGAAGGGCAGCACGACGACGAGCGGGGTCGGCCGTGGACCGATGTTGCGGTGCCAGGTCTGCCGCAGAACATCCTGCCAGTGCCAGGCGGCCAGCGCCGAGGCGGCAACCAGCAGCAGACTCAACAGTCCCGTTCGGACCCATCGTGCGCCCGCTTGTCGGGCGGGCACGGGCCGATCGATCGAGGCATCGTGGGCGCGCACGGTGTCGGATGCAGCGCGCAACTCCGCGGCCATCGCCGCCACGCTCTGGTACCGATCAGCAGGGTTCTTCGCCAGCGCCCTGGCGACGATGGCGTCAAGCGCGATCGGTACGGCTGGGTTGATCATGCTCGGAGTTGTCGGTGTCGACTGCACGACATTGAGACCGATGTCGCTGGCGTTTGATCCGCCAAACGGCTCACGTCCCGTGAGCATCTCGTGGATGATCGCGCCGAGCGCGAAGATGTCCGTCCGATCGTCGATCGCCTGACCCAGGACCTGCTCGGGCGACATGTAGCCGACCGCACCAATTCCCAGCGCGCTGCCCCGTTCGGCCAGGCGCGCCGATGTCTGGCGGGTGTCGCCACTGTCCCGTTCCCATGCCGTCAGGCCAAAATCCAGAACCTTCGCGTGGCCCTTCGGTGTGACAAAGACGGCAGTGGGCGTCAGTGCGCCGTGGATGAGTTGGCAGGCATGCGCCTCGGCGAGCGCGTCGGCCAACTGCAGGGCCAGGTCGAGCGCGCGCCGGATGTTGAGCGCGTGGCCGGATCCCAGGGCCGACAGCTTCTCGCCCGACACGAACTCGTACACCAGGTAGACATGGCCTTCATGTTCGCCGACATCGAACAGCGTGGCGATGTTGGAATGGGAAAGCGTGGTATACGGCCGGATGCTGTCAATGAAGCGCGTGCGGTGCAGCGGGTCGGGCGTGACATCGCCCAGCACGCGGACCGCCACCGTGCGGCCGATGCGCGTGTCGCGCGCGCGGTAGACGGTTCCCAGCCCGCCGGTGCCGACAACGCCGAGGATGTCGTAATGGCCGATTGCCTGGCTCATGGATGGTCCACGAGATTGCAAGTTCCAAAAAGTGCGCACCCGCGCGCTTCTTCGGACGTGTATCGGCCGATCCGGCCTGATTGATTAATTCCGGGAAGGGGAAAAAGACGCCGCACTATGCCGCGAACATGGCCGACCGGTTCGCCCGGTGCATCTCGAGCCCGCCCTGGAATTCCGCCAGGCGCGCCCGGAGAAACGCGCGGCCACGGTGCAGCCGCGACTTGAGGGTCTGTTCCTTGATGCCGAGCCTCGCGCTCGCCTCTTCGGTCGAGAGCCCCTGGATGTCGCGCAGAATGACCGGCACGCGATAGATGCTGGGCAGTTCGGGCAACGCGCGCGCCAGCTGTCGGCGCACCTGGCCGCGCAGCAGGGCCTCATCGGCCATGTGCGACCAATCCGGGGTTTCACGACGAATCTGGCCGCCGTTCTCTTCGACATCGGCCATCAGATCGTGTTCGGATACTTCGAAATAGGACGCACTTCGCCTGGACCTGAGCCTCGACATCGCGGTGTTGAACGTGATGCGGTAGATCCACGACGACAAGGCGGCATCTCCGCGAAACGCGTCGATGCGGCTGTAGACCTTCATCAGCACGTCCTGCGCGATCTCTTCAGCATCCTCCGGCGTCTTGACGTAACGCATGGCCAAATGCTGGATCCGCGACCGGTAGATCGCGTCGAGTTCGGCCACTGCCGATTCGTCGCGCGCACGCATGCGCGTGACCAACTGGGCATCCTTCACGTTCTGAGCAGGGACGGCGGTCATGGTTCTCTTCCTCGAAGTGAGGACCTGGTCAGCAATAGATTCGCCATCCTGGTCCTAGGTTCCTGATTACGCCCACCCCATTATCGCCCCTTATTCCGACCAATTCAATCGTATTTTAAGAGGGCCTGTAACACGCTGAATACACACTGTTTATTGGACACTCAATTTGTCGGCGTGCGCTGAAAGACGTCGCAGAATGCCGCGATCAAATGATCTTCCGCCTCACCAATCGGGAGGTCGCGCCCGGTGAGGCGCCGCAGCGAGGTCACACCACGGTCAGAGATTCCGCACGGGACAATCAGTTTGAAGAAGTCGAGATCGGTATTCACGTTGAAAGCAAATCCGTGGCTGGTCACCCAGCGCTGGATGCGGACGCCGATCGCCCCGATCTTCTCCGCTCCCACCCACGCTCCAGTCAGCCCCTGGATTCGCCTGGCCTCGAATCCGTAGTCGGCTGTCACCCGAATCATCACCTCTTCGAGATCTCGCACGTAGCGATGCACGTCGCACCGGTCCGGCTTGAGGCTCAGAATCGGGTAGCCGACGATCTGACCCGGGCCGTGGTAGGTCACATCGCCGCCGCGACCCGTCTCATGGAGTTCGACGCCCAGTTCGGCAAGTCTCTCAGGCGTGGCCAACACGTGCTGCCGGCTCTCCCCTGCTTTCACGCCCAGCGTCAGAACGTGCGGATGCTGCAGCAGGAGCAGTTCGTCACCGATCTCGTCAGCGATTCGCCTGGCGACCAGCGCCCGCTGAAGCTCGAGGCCTTCGGCGTAGGAAACGAGTCCCAGGCGTCTGATGGTGAGCGGACGGACGGAAGACATGGGTCAGGGATTGGGGATTGGGGATTGGGGATTGGAGCAGTCTGGTAGCTAACCCCTAATCCCTAACCCCTAGTCCCTGGTTTTCACACCGCGCTCGAATCGAAACTCTCGAGCGCCTTCTTCACGTAAGACATGTACTCATCCGCCACCGCGCCGTCGATGATGCGGTGGTCGTACCCAAGCGACAGGTACCCTTTGGTCCGGATGGCAATCATGTCGTCGACGACGGCGACGCGTTTCTCGATGTGGCCCACGCCCATGATGGCCACCTGCGGCTGGCTGATGATGGGCATCCCGAACTGCGCGCCAAACACACCGGGGTTGGTGATGGTGAACGTCCCGCCCTGCACCTCTTCGGGCTTGAGTTGTTTTGCTCGCGCGCGGGACGCGAGGTCCTGGATGGCGCGGCTCAGGTCCAGCACGTTTATTTCCCCGGCCCGTTTGATGACCGGCACGATCAGACCCCGATCAAGCGCGACGGCAATGCCGAGGTTGATCTCTTTCTTGTAGACGATCGTGTCACCGTCAACCGAACTGTTGACGACGGGTACGGCCTTGAGCGCGTCGACCGCCGCCTTCATCAGAAACGACATGAAGGTGAGCTTGACGCCCTGCCGCTCGTACTCGGCTTTCTTCGCCTCCCGGATCTTCACGATGCGCGTGTAGTCGACCTCGAACACCGAGTGCACGTGCGCTGAGGTCCGCTTGCTGTACACCATGTGCTCGGCGATCTTCTTGCGCATCACCGACATCGGGACAACCTGGACGTTGTCGCCTGGCTTGAATGCCGGCAAGTGAGGCGTGGCCGGCGCCGCGCGTGGCGCGGCGGCCGGTGCGACGCCGGTCGCGTCGCCAGGCGCCTTACTGATGTGCGCGAGGATGTCCTGCTTGGTGACGCGGCCGCCAAGTCCGGTGCCGGGAATCGTCGTGATGTCAACGTTGTGCTCGCCGGCGATCTTGCGCACGAGCGGAGACGACTTTATGCGCCGCAACTCGTCGCCAGACAGCCCGGCACCAGTCGACGCGGCCGGCTCGGCCGCAACGACCGCGGGCGCCACCGTCGCAGCGGGCCCGGGTGCAGCAGCGGGTACCGGAGCCGGGGCGGGCGACGGCGGCGGAACTTGCGTCGCCTTGACCGGGGCGGTTGCGACAACCGCCCCCACCTCGCCAATCACCGCAACGACCGCATTCACCGGGACGGTCTCGCCTTCCTTCGCCCGCACTTCCAGCAGCACGCCCGCCGACGGCGATGGGATTTCGGCATCGACCTTGTCGGTTGAAATCTCGAACAACGGCTCGTCGCGATCGACCCTATCGCCGACCTTCTTGATCCACCTGACGATGGTGCCTTCGGCGATCGACTCGCCCATCTGGGGCATTACGACGTCGGACATGAGGGACCTCGCATGGACAGCAGCTCGGAAGAAGAAGCCAGTGAAACCCCATCACGCATGAATCGCCGCCCCGTGCGTCGCGTGCGCGGCCTCGCCGACCGCCTCGGACATCGTCGGGTGCGCGTGAATCGTGCGAATCAGTTCCTCGACCGTGCTCTCGAGCCGGAGCGCCAGCGTGGCTTCGGCCACCAACTCCGTTGCCCGCGGTCCAATGATGTGCACGCCGAGCACTTCGTCGTACTTCTTGTCGGCCACGATCTTGACGAGGCCATCGGTCTCGTTGGCGATCCGGGCTCGCCCCAGCGCGCCAAACGGGAACGTCCCGACCCGCACATCATAGCCTCGTTCAACCGCCTGCTTTTCGGTGAGGCCGACGCTGCTGATCTCGGGATCGCAATACGTGCACTTGGGCACCTGGTCGTAGTTGATCGCGTGAAACGGCTGGCCTGCCAGCCGCTCGGCCAGCGCGATGCCCTCGGCCGTCGACAGGTGGGCGAGTTGCAGATGTCCGGGCGTGCCAAACGTGATCACATCACCGATGGCCGACACGTCGGCGACGCTCGTGCGGAACTGCTCGTCGACCCACACGTAGCCCTTTTCGAGCTTCACGCCGGCTTCCTCGGCGCCAAGCCCGGCGGTGACGGGACCGCGTCCGGTCGCCACCAGCAGATACTCGGCCGACAGTTTCTGCGTCGAGCCATCCGGCATCTTCATGTCGAGATCCACGCCATCGGCCTTCGCCCGGGCGGCGGTGACGGTGGTCGACGTATGAAACGTGATGCCCTGCTTCTTGAACGCCTTCTCCAGTTCGACCGAAATGGTCTCGTCTTCGAGCGGCACCAGGTGCGGCAGCAGTTCGACGATGGTGACGTCGCTGCCGAACCGCTTGAAGACAGTCGCGAACTCGACGCCAATCGGTCCGCTGCCCATCACGACGATGGACTTCGGCACCTCGCGCATGAAGATGGCCTCGTCGCTCGTGATGATGCGCTTCCGGTCGAGCTCGATGCCCGGCACGCTCCGTGCGCTCGACCCGGTGGCCACGACGATCTGGCGCGCAGTGAGCACCTGGGTCTCGCCGCCGGTTACCTCGACTTTGCCGGAGCCCGCCAGCCGCCCGCTGCCCTTGATCCAGTCGATCCCGTTCTTCTTGAAGAGGTACTCGATGCCGCGCGTCAGGACCGTCACGATCTTGTCCTTCCGCGTCTGCACCTGGTTCATGTCGATGCGGGGCGGCTCGGGGCCGAGCACCAGTCCCCATTCCTTTGCGCCCTGCGCGATCTTGAGCGCATGGGCATGCTCGAGGAGCGCTTTCGTGGGGATACAGCCCCAGTTCAGGCAGGTGCCGCCGAGCGTCTTCTGCCGCTCGATGACGGCGGCCTTGAGGCCGAGCTGCGCGGCACGGATCGCGGTCGGGTATCCGCCGGTGCCGGCACCGATGATGATGACGTCGTACTGGTTGGCCACGGATGGCTACTCCTCAGGTAGATCGCGAGCGGCACGAACGACACGGCGTCGGGCGCGGGCGAGGCTTCATCAAATCTGTTTCCGGAGGCTTCAGAAGTTCACGTTACTGGGAGGCTTGCGGCACTGTCAAGCAAGCCACGGTGATGATTGTGGCGACACGCAAGACGGGTTTCCCGGACATGGGGAGGGGGGCGCTGGCACCCAGCACTCCCGGGCCCGCGTTGGACGAAGACGGGACCCCTACCGCGCGATCTAGCACACTGAGTGCGGCGGCGCGCATTTATGTGTGGCATTCACGCACAGCCCGGCTCTTCTTGACGAACTGTGCGCCGGGTCACGACGACGGTGCGATAATGGCGCGGTCGGAATGGTCGGTTCCGTCCCGCTCTGGCCCTGGAGATGGAGGGAGTTACGCGTGGCGTCCAGCATGAAAACGGTCCTCATCGTCGACGATGACGAAGGGATGCGCGACACACTGACGGCGATCCTGCACCGCGACTACCGCGTGCTGCGGGCATCGACCGGCGAGCACGGGCTGGGCGTCCTTAATCGCGAAACCGTCGACGTGATCCTGCTGGACGTCAGGATGCCAGGCATCAACGGGCTGGATGTGCTGCGGCAGGTAAAGGAGACGCAGCGGCTGGTCGAAGTCATCATGATCTCGGCCATCAATGAAATCGAGACCGCCGTCCAGGCGATGAAGCTGGGCGCGTACCACTACATCACCAAGGATTTCGAGTACGACGCCGTCCTGTCTCTCGTGCGGAACGCGTGTGAGCGGCTCGATCTGAGCCGCAAGGTGATGACGCTCTCCGCGCAGGTGGCCGACGAGCGCGAGCGCCAGTTCGTCCAGGGCCCGAGCGTCAAGATGCGCGAGATTGCGGAACTGGTGCGCAAGGTGGCGGGGCTGTCTGCCACGGTCCTGATCCTCGGCGAGAGCGGCACCGGCAAGGAACTGATCGCGCGGATGATTCATCGCGAATCCGACCGGTCCGACGCGCCGTTCCTGCCGGTGAACCTCGCTGCGATTCCGGGCGAGCTGGTCGAGTCGGCGCTCTTCGGCCACGAGAAGGGGTCATTTACCGGGGCGGTCAGGCAGCAACTGGGCAAATTCGAAATCGCCTCTGGCGGAACGTTGTTTCTCGACGAAATTGGCGAACTGAAGCCCGACGTGCAGGCGAAGCTGCTGCGTGCCATCCAGGAATCCGAAATCGAACGCGTCGGCGGCACCAGATCGATCAAGGTGGATCTGCGAATCATCGCCGCGACCAACGTCGATCTCGAGAAGGCTGTACGGGAAGGCCGGTTCCGCGAGGATCTCTACTACCGGATCAACGTCATTCCGTTGAAGGTCCCGCCTCTGCGGGAGCGCATCGAGGATATCCCGGAGCTGGCGCTCTTCTTCCTCTCGCGCTACAACGCGAAATTCAGGAAATCGATCCGCGGGATCAGCGACTCGGCGCTGGCGGTGCTGCAGGCGTATCGATGGCCTGGCAACATCCGCGAACTCGAGAACCTCGTCGAGCGGCTGGTCGCGGTCTGTGATCAGGATGTGATCGAGAGCGAGAATCTGCCCTACGAGTACCACCTGGAGTCGCTCGTGAAGCCGGAGACCGCCACCGAGGCGCTGCTCGACAAGGCCTGTGAGACCTTCGAGCGCAATTTCGTCCTCCGGGCGCTGGAGCAGTCCGGCTGGAACGTGACCGCCACGGCCAGGACCCTCGGCGTGCCGCTGAGCACGCTCAAACACAAGATGGACCGCCTCGACATCCGCCAGATTGCCAGGAAACTGCGCAGCATCTAGCCGCCTGGACCGCATCCTCAGGTTGCAAAAATTGTAATCGTCCTGACGGTTCTGGTATCGCAATTTCTGCAACCGCCCGGAGCGCCGGTTGCGGCTGACAAATCCGTCATCTGCACACAACGGCACAGCCGCTCCCCGGCATGATGCCGCGACCTTCGATAAACACGCCTAATTGTAGGGAATCGCCGGATCCTGCTGCCCGCCGTTGCAGACCGATGCGCAGGGGTGCTGATCGGCCGGTTGTTGGCCCAACGGTTGCATTTATAATACGGGTGGAGATTGATTGAACATGCAGCCCTCCGCGTTCAACGTTCGAGTGCCCCTGCCGACGGGCGACGTGTTCCTGATGAACACCTTGACCGACGCGCAGTTGGTCGTCTCGAGCGACGCGGCGCGACTGGTCGAACAGCCGAGCGACGCCGACGCGAATGCGGCGAACTCTGGCGAGGACGTGCGCGATGCGCTCGCGACGTTTACCGAACACGGATTCCTCGTCCAGGATCACGCCTCCGAGCAGGCGGCCCTGGCGTTGCGCTTCAGAGAGTTCCGCGAAGACACCTCGCAGTTGCGCATCACGATTCTGACCACGCTGCAGTGCAACTTCGCCTGTGAATACTGCTACCAGGGCGACCGCGTGGATGCCGGACGTCCGGCCCCGACGATGTCGATCGAGACCTCGGCCCAGGTTGCGGCGTGGATCGCCAGCCAGCTAGATGCGGTCGGTCCCCGCCGGCTGGTGCTCACCTTCTTCGGCGGCGAACCGCTGCTGAACACCGCCGCGATGTTCGACCTCGCCGAGCGCTGCTGGCAGGCGACTCAGGCGAGAGGCGTGCAGCAACTGGTCAACATCATCACCAACGGCCTGCTTCTGTCTCCCGAGATCGTCGACCGGATGCTGCCGTTCAGGCTGAACGGCGTCAAGGTGACACTCGACGGCGACCGCGCCACCCACGATCGGGTGCGACCGACACGCGGGGGCCACGGCACCTTCGATCGCATCATCGCCAACATCCGGCGCGTGGCCGACAAGACGCCGATCGCGATTGGCGGCAACTTCGACGCCGCCACGGCTGAGCGCTATCCCGCGCTGCTCGACTTCCTCAAGGACCAGGAGTTCGCCGGCCGCATCTCGAAGGTCGCGTTCAAGCCGGTGATTGCGCCAAAGTCCGCGCAGACGCCGACAGGGTTGATTCCGCTGACGGCCGTGGGACCAGATCGCCAGCCGCTCAACGGCTCATGTATGAGCGTTGCGGGCAGCGGCAGCGCCGGGGTTTCGGCGTGCGACAGCTGCCACTTCGCCGACGAGCAGATGGCGATGCTGCGCGAAGAGACCAAGCGGCGCGGCTTCCCCACCGCCGACGGCGTGCACATGGGCCCGTGCGAGCTGTACCGGCGGCACTCTCACACGATCGGACCGGACGGATCACTCTACGCGTGCCCCGGCTTTACCGGCGACAACGCGTTGGCGGTTGGCCACATCAGCGCCGGAACCGACGGCGTGCAGTCCGAGGTGGCCTCACGTTTTGAGCGGCTCGCGCCCTGGCGCCAGTGCGGCGACTGCTCGTTCATTCCGGTGTGCGGAGGCGGTTGCGCGGTCGCCTCCCACGCGGAACTTGGTGACATGGAAGCGCCGTCGTGTCACAAGCGTGCGTTTGAATCGGCGTTGGTTTCGCTGGCGGAAGATGCCGTCAGCGCTTTGGCTGGAGGGGTACAATGAGGATCACTGTTGTGAAGCGCGGCGAAAAGCCCCCGATCGATTTCTGCCCTTGGATGATCAGCGTCCCACCAGAGGACAGCAAGTAGCGCGGCGACCACGCACACCCTGGGAGGGGGCAGGCAGTTGCTACGCCCGCGCGATTTGCATCGCCTCGGGCATCGTCTGGGCACTGTCTGCCCTCGCGTGCGTATCCGCCACGCCGCCCCCGCCGGCTGCGGGGCCGGCCACCATCGTCATCGGCATTCCGCAAAGCCGCCAGCTCGATCCCTTGCACGGCGTTCGCTCCCTCGCCAACTGGCTCGCACTCGAACGACTCACCGGCAACGATGCCAGCGGCAGAACGTCTCCGCGACTCGTCGAGAGCTGGTCGGAAGTCGACAACGGCCTGACCTGGCGTCTCGTACTCAAGTCGCAACTGCGGTATCAGGACGGTACGCCGCTCGTGGCCGCCGACGTCAAGCGCCAGATCGATGAGGCGCGCGGTGTTCCAGCCGGTCAGACACTCAGGGTGTGCGTGCCCGATATCAGGGACATCTCGGTCGCTGGCGATCGCGAGGTCGTGATTCGGCTGAACCGCCGATGCGCGTTCCTGCTCGACGATCTGGACATGACCATCACCCGGCCGGCCGTCGAGAACCGCCCGGATGTCGGGACGGGCCCGTTTGCGATCACCTCGTCGACCAGGGACGAGATCGTGCTGGGGGCGAACCCGTACTACTATCTCGGCAAGCCTGCGATCAGCCGGGTTGTCGTCAAGGCGTATGACACGCTGAGAACCGCATGGGCCGAAATGATGCGCGGCCATGTCGATTTCCTGTGGGAGGTCGGGCCGGACACGGCCGAGTTCCTGCGTGACCAGTCGAGCGTCCAGGTGCGTTCGTATCTCAGCTACTACGCCTACACGATCATCATGAACTCGGCGCGGCCAATCTTCCGCGATCCCACGGTGCGACGGGCGCTGAACATCGGCGTCAACCGCGCGGAACTGCTGCAGCAGGCGCTCAAGGGCCAGGGCCTGGCCGGCGACGATGCCGTCTGGCCTTCGTTCTGGGCGCGCGATAGCAGCGTGCCGACATGGCGGTACGACCCGGCCAAAGCGGCCGGCCTGCTTGAAACCGCCCGCCGCGGCAGTGGCATTCGGACCAGCGGGTTGAAAGCCGGAGCGCCGGCGCTCGAGTTTACATGCCTGTTGCCGGCGAACTTCGCGATCTATGAACGCCTGGCGTTGCTGGTTCAACGCCAACTGCGGTTGGTCAACGTCGAGATGCGGATTGAGGCGCTGCCCGCAGATGTCTACAACCGGCGCATCGCGATCGGCGATTTCGACGCGGTGCTGACCAACCTGGTCGGTGGGCCATACCGGACGATTCACTACTGGTTCTGGCATTCGCCGGGGGTTTCGAAGCGCTGGAACTTCTGGGGCTATCAGGATGCAGCCGTCGACGCGGCGCTCGAGCAGATGCGCGATGCGCCAGACGATAATGGCACACGCACCGCGATGAGGGCGTTGAGTCTCGCGCTTCGTGAGAACCCGCCGGCAATCGTGCTGGCATGGGGCGACACGGTTCAGGCCGTCAGCCGCCGGTTCGCACTACCGGACGGCGCGGCGGGCCGGGATGCGCTTCACAGCCTGAGCCGGTGGCGAATGCGGAATCCCGGGGGCGTGCTGCCATGAGGACGCTGCGCGTCAGATTTGCCGTCATGCTGGCGACGGCGGCCGTGGTGCCGCTGCTCACGTACGGCGCGGTGTCGCTTTATTCGCTCAGCAAAGGCACGCGGCTCACCGTGGAAGCGGGCAACCTCAACGTCGCGCGCCAGGTCGCCGAACAGGTGCGGCGCTACATCTCCACGAACCTCCAGATTCTCCAGGCGCTGGCCGCAGACCTGGAGAACACGAACCTCACTCCCGAGCAGACCGATCGCATCCTGAAGAACTACGTCCTGCGTTTTCCGGAGTTCCGCGAACTCACGGTGGTCGACGGCTCCGGAAGCGCCATGGCGACCAGCCGCCTGGGTCCGCCAGATGTCCTGAAGGCCCCGGAGTTCAAGGAACTCACATCGGTTCGATCCAGGCTGGGTGCGGCGGCCGGCGGGACGATCGTGGATGGCGTCCGGATGTCGCCCGTATTCGTCGACGGCGACATGTTGCCGACCACGCTTGTGGCCGCGCCGTTAGGCCGCGGTCAGCAACAGGCCGGATGGCTTGTCGGCGAGTTCAGCATAGAAGAACTCTGGCGGATGGTCGGCCGCATCCGCATCGGCACATGGGGCTACGCGCTGGTCCTCGGTCCCGGCGGCGAATTGCTCGCGCATGGCAATCCCGAGGAGCGGTCGAGGGTCGCCACCGACGCTCTCGCACGGACACAGGGCGGCGGGCCACGCGGCAGCGATCCAACCACCAACGCGATCGTCGATCAATTACGCACGGCTGGCCGGGATCAGGCGGTCGTGCGGGAAGACGAACGACCCACCGGCGGGCGCCTGCTCGCGGTCGGCGTCGGCATTCCCGATCTCGGCTGGACGGTCGTCGTCTCGCAGCCGACGCGGGAGGCGAACGCGGTGGCCGAACGCTATCGAGACACGCTGGTGGCCGCCATCAGCCTGGCGCTGGTGATCATGATTCTGGTCGGCTCGGTGTGGGGCCGATCGCTCATCACGCCGATCACCGCCCTCATCAAGGGCACGCAGGCCATCGCCGAGGGACGACTCGACGAGCGGGTCGCGATCGAGTCGAAGTCGGAACTCGGGAGTCTGGGTGCCGCGTTCAACGGGATGGCCGATCGCCTCGTGGAACTGCAGGACAACGTCCGCAAGCAGGAGCGCCATGCGATGTTCGGACGCGTGGCTGCCGGTTTGGTGCATGACCTGTCGCACCCGTTCAAGAACGTCCAGAACAACTGTCGGCTGATGCTCAAGATGCACGACGACCCGGAGTACCGGGAGATGTTCCGCCGGACCGTCGATCGCGAGTTCGGCACGATCAAGCGCGTGTTCGAGGATCTCCGCAACATCGCGCGGCCGATGCCGCTCGAGCACTTCCCGCTCGACGTCAACACCCTGGTGGCCGACATCGGTGAGTCGATGCGCGCCAACGCCGACACGGCGGGCGTAGCGCTCAGTGTGGAACTGGGCAGCACGCGCCTGTACATCCTGGGCGACATGTTCGCGCTCGGCCGCGTCTGCCGGAATCTGGTGTTGAATGCGATCGAAGCCACCCCGCCACAGGGCAGCATCGTGATGACAACGGCTGCCCTCGACGGAAAGGTCCAGATACGCGTGGCCGACACCGGATGTGGCATCCCGCCTGAGCGGATCGTCACCATGTTCGAGGATTTCGCGACCACCAAGCGTCAAGGCCTCGGTCTCGGCCTGGCCATCGTCAAGAAGATCGTCGAGCAGTTGGGAGGAACGGTCAGCGCGTCGAGCGAGGTCGGGCGGGGAACGACGTTCGTGCTGGAGTTCGGGCGAATCTCACCGCCGGAGGCGGCAGGATAGGATTGGCCGGATGATCGGTCGCGTGGCACGGTCTGGCACCAGACCAGACCGCAGCCACACGACGATCAATTGCGAAACGCAGGCCTGACGGCCATGCGTTCCTTGTTACTTGCGCGGAAGAACGGCGTCCTTCAGCTTCTTGGCAATGCGCGCCTTGACCACGGTCTTGGCCGGGATCTTGATGGGCTCACCCGTCGCCGGGTTGCGCCCCAGGCGGGCCTTGCGCTTCTGGATCACCAACTTCACCATGTCGGGGAGCACGAACTCGCCCGAGCGCTTCAGTTCCTTCTCCGAGAGCATGGTCAGCTCTTCGAAGAACTCGCGCGCCATTACCCGCTTCACTTCGAAGCGCTCGGCAAAGTGCGCAAACAGTTCCGACTTGCCCATCCTACGGGCCTCAGCCATTGCTTCTCTCCTCGTCAAAGCGTGCGCGCATTGTCCTGCTGGATGGTCTGCCGTGCGCGCTGCCAGCGACCTCAGGAGTCGTCTCGAATGTCGTTGCATGCTAACGCGCACGATCGGCCAGTGTCAATCGCTCAAATCGCAGATGTGGCCCTGATTTCGGCCTCCAAGTGATAAAATCCGCTCCGATGTCAAGTGTCACTATCGATACATTCCCGAATCCCCGGCCGGGCCGCGACTACGAAATTGCGATCAGCGCGCCGGAGTTCACGTCGGTCTGCCCGATGACCGGACTGCCCGATTTCGGGGAAATCCGGATTACCTACGTGCCCGACCAACGCTGCATCGAGTTGAAGGCATTGAAGTACTACCTGCTCGACTATCGAAACCGGGGCATCTTCTACGAGGCGGCCACCAACCAGATTCTCGACGACCTGGTGGCGGTCTGCCAGCCGCGCCGGATGACCGTGGTGGGCGACTTCACCGCACGGGGCGGCATCAAGACGTCGGTGTCCGCGACGTTCGTCAAGCCGTGACCGAAGACGACCCGTTCATTCTCCCAATTGACGGTACGCTCGACTTGCACGCGTTCAAACCGGAGGATGCCCGATCGCTGGTCGACGACTACGTGCGCGCCGCCCACGAGGCCGGTGTGCTGGAGATCCGCGTCGTGCATGGGCGCGGCAAGGGCGTGTTGCGCGGGATTGTGCAGGCCACGCTCGACACGCACCCGCTGGTCGAGGCGTTCTGGGACGATACGGCCTCTCACCTGGGGGCTACGCTCGCGAGATTGGTTGAGCGAGCGTAGGGAGTCGGGATTAGGGGGTCGGGATTCGGGATTCGGGAAACACGCGGCCTGAGCGCTCGTGCCCCGGGGGGACGGCTTCCGCAGCGGCCCCTCGAACCAAGCCGACAGCGAAGTCCTGAGCGAAGTCGAAGGGCGCCAGTCTGCAAAAAGCGCCGTTAGGGCCAGGACCGGCTGCGCGATTAGCGCGACCGTGAGGTCGGCGACGAGACCCGGTAAGGCGCGTTTTGCCGGCTTGAGTGAGCGGGGACGCGGAGGAACCGTCGTCCCGCAGGCACGAAGCTGAGAACCCAATCCCGAATCCCGAGATGATCCGCGTCATACCATCGCCTCGACGCCGGTGGTTCAATGGAGTGTATGAAAGCCACCGAAGTCCTGATGCACGAACACGAGCTCATCATGCGCGGCGTGGCCGTGCTCGATCGCATGGCCGAAAATGCCGAGTCCGGTCAACCGGTCCCGGCCGATCATGCCGAGGCCATCATCGAGTTCATCCGGAAGTTCGCCGACGGGTGTCATCATGCCAAGGAAGAAGGGGTATTGTTTCCGGCGATGGAAGCAGCTGGCATGCCCCGCGACGGCGGCCCAATTGCCGTGATGCTCGCCGAGCATGACGAGGGCCGCGCGGCGGTCAAGGCCATGTCGGCGGCGGTTTCCGCCTTCGGCACCGCTCCGGATGCCCCGGCGCAGTTCGCGCGCGCGGCACGCGCCTACGCCAACCTGCTCACCAATCACATCTACAAAGAGAACAACATCCTGTTCCGGATGGCCGACAACGTGATTGGGTCCCACAAGGATGCCGAGATGCTGCAGGCCTACGACGAGCACGAAGCCAGGGTGACAGGCCCTGGCGAGCACGAGCGCTTCCACAAGGTTATCGAGGGGCTCGAAGCCGCATACTCGCGATAGATAGGGGTTCCCGCCTTCGCCGGCCCATGCCGACACCGGCTTCGGCGTGGCGAGCTGGAGTCAGGGTTCGGGGGGCGGTTCCCTCACCTTGTTTTTCGAAGTCAGCTTGACTGATGCCTTCGTTGACACGAATCGACGTGAACTGCAGGGACGCCCTAATAGCGCGGCCGTCTGCAGTCGTGATCGTATCGGTCATTCGCGTTGGGAAGCGGATTCCCGCAACCTGCCGATACTCATCGTAGACCACGCGCCTTGACGCGGTACTTTCGATCGGCGGTTCGGCGCAGTCCCCCTCAGTGAGATTGTCGACGTAGCTGTATGCCTTGGGCAGAAAGCTGGACGAATCGACTTCCAGCAGGATTGCGAACCCGCCTTCGGTGGTGAACACGACGGGCATGCTTCCGGTCTTGTCTGGCTTCCGAAGCGTGGCACGTACTTTCAGCGCGGACGGCACACGAATGAGCGTCGTCAGAGAAATCGTGACAAACGTCTTCGTTGCGTTCTTCCGCGACATCGCCTTCGTCGCGTCGCTCGCGTCGGGTCTCTGCACATAACCGGACGGTCCGTCGATCGTAAACGTCGGGCCATTGTTGTTCCACTGGAAGCGATCCGGCAGGAGGATGCGGTATGTGAATGAGGCATCTCCCCGAGATCCCTCAATGAGTAGGGACTTCACCTCCAATAGCGTCTTCTGTCCACCCAACGCAGCACGAACCTTTTCGAGAACGTCATGAACAGGCTTCGTGGCTTCTATCCCCGCGACAACCTGCATCTCCTCGGTCGGCGTGATGGGAGACTGTCGGCAGGATCCCGTTGATGGCGAACCGAACAAGTCTGATGGCCCGGACCAGGCGAGGGGAAGCGCAGCGCTGAGGGCCAGGGCGATGACCACGGCGATTGATTTCATGAGCCTCCTTCAGTCGGGGGACAAGATAAACCTGATGGCGACGTGATTCGTTTCTGACAGCGGCTTCAGGCAGTTGTGTCGCCCGGTCGAACCATTGTGTTCGTCAATGCACCCAGAACACGCTCTTGCTGGGCTCCGGCGACGAACTTGACCGTCACCTCGATCCGGCACTCCTGCGGGATGCCGTTCAACCGCACCGGCGAGAACTGCCATTGCCGGACCGCCTCGAACGCTGATGCAGCGAATGCCGGGTCGGCCCCGTCGTTTGCCCGCATGTCTTTCAGGAATCCGTCGGTGCCCAGGCGGGCCTCCACCACCACTGTGCCGGAAGCGCCGTCGGTCGCGTGCGCCGATGGAAACACCGGCTTCATGTCGACCAGCTTGGTTGGCGGCGTGACGCACCCGCCGGTCGTGGACTGACTGCAGGGGTCGGCGTCGGACGCGGCCGGCTTGCGAAGTTGAAGACGGACAGGCGGCATCGCGGCTCGCGTCGAGGCTGGCGTACCAGCACCGCCGCCCTGGACGACGACCGTCTCGGAGAGCGACCCGATCTGCGCAACCACGTCTTGCGTCACTTGCTGTCCGGCTGCGAGGACGATTCGCCCCTGTTTCGTGAGGAAGCCTGGCTTCTTCACTTCCACCTGATACTCGCCTGCTGGCAGGCCGGTGATCGAAAACTGGCCTCCTTCGTCGGTCCGCACGTCAACTCTCTGCGCCGTGGCACTGTTGACCAGCGCGATCGTTACGCCGGACATCGCGCGTCCCGTCGCATCCATCAATGTCCCGGAGCAGCCCGCCGGCGGTGTCTGCCCGGCGATTGGCAGTGTCTTGGGAACGACGGCCAGGGAGACATCGCTAACACGCAGTTGTGTCTGCACGCTCGCTACTGGCTTCAGCTGATAAGCCACCGTCGCTGGTGCATGGGAGTCGTCGCTGCCACGCAGTTGCGTCTGCATGCTCGCGACCGGCGTCAGCCGATAAGTCGCCATGGCCGGTTGATCGGCTGGCAGCAATTGATCGCCGGATATGGATCGGGTGGTGGCCGCGACGTTCGACGGCGATAGCGCGGAGCCAGGATCATTCGAAGCCGCGACGACGCCCGCGATTGGGATCGTCACTCCGAGCAGTCCGACGGCGACCGCGATGCCGGCCATCCGGGTCAGGGGCGCGTGGTTCAACCTTGTATTCAGCATGACGCGTACTCTCCTTTCGAGGTGGGACGGCCGCGCCATGGCAGGCGCGGGAAACACTGAACGGCGCGTATGGGTGTGCCTGAAGGCACGCGCCACGTCCAACAGGTGCGTCGCGTACTCAGCCGCGTTGGTTCCCATACCCAACACCGCATCGTCACAGGCCTTCTCGCTCTCGTGCCGAAGACGTCGGCAGGCGATCCAGATCAGCGGGTTGAACCAATAGATGCATCGGAGGAACTCGGCGGCCATCTGCACGGCCCAGTCGCGACGCTCAACGTGCGCCAATTCGTGGCCGAGCACGGCGAGAACCCGATCCGTGGGCCATTTGCGAGCGGTTCTGGGCAGGATGACCTTCGGGTGCGCGAGTCCCCAAGTCACCAGCAGAGTGGGGTGGTCGGTTTGGAGCAGGCGCACGGGAGTTCTTGGCTTCCGCCGGTCCGACAGGGCGGTGACGATGTCGAACCAGGTGCCGTCCACGACCTGACGCGACCGCCATGTCACCCATGCCAGCCGGCCGAATCCCACGAGAAGCAAGGCAAGGCTGACCAGGACACCCGCGAGCCAGATTCGCTGTAGCGACGGCAGGGTGACGGTTCGCGGCCCGCTGGTTGAACCAAGACGGTTCTCTGTTGCCGGGCCATCGATCAGCCATTCAGAGTTCATCGGGCCGGCCGCGCCCGAGACGTCGCGCTGATGGGTCGTCAAAAACGCCGTCATCGGCATCTGCCACGCTGGCGCGATCAGTTGCACGACAGGTATCGCCGATGCGCACGCGATGGCCAAGGCGAGCACACAGTGGCGGAGCGCAGCCGATTGCCTTCGCAGGGCGGCCGCGGTCAGGAGCCCGACGAGGAGAACGGCGGACACCTTGATCATTGCGAGTCTGCTTTCCTGGCCTTGGCGACCAGTTCGGCAATCCTCGCGAGGTCGTCCTCAGACAGCCGCGTGGCTTCGCCCCCCAACACTGCGGCAACCACCTGCTCCGACGAGCCCTCGAAGAAGGTGTGCACGAGGTGCTTGAGCGCCGACTTTCTGGCTGCGTGGCGGGACACCGCCGGCATGTAGACGTACCGAAGGCCTTCTTCGTCGTGCCTGACGTGCCCTTTCTCCTCGAGCACGCGCAATTGGGTGCGCACCGTGGAGTAGTTGGGATCACCCGAGAGGTCCTTCATGACGTCGGCCGCGATGGCGCGTCCGCGACGGTACAGGATGTCCATGATTTGGCGTTCGCGGCGTGTCAGAACGAGGTGTGTGGCTGTGGTCATATGCTATTTTTGTAACACTTCTGCTATACATATAACACCACGTCCTGGCAGTGTCAACCGTCACGTGGACCGCGACATTCCACGGAAGTCCGGACGTTTGCCGGGCTGGAGCCCGGCGATCCCAGGCGTGTCGCGCTATCAGGACCACAGGCCGGGCTGTCCGCCTCCGCGCCGAAGCGCTACGGCGAGCCCTTGACGTAGCTCAACGAGCGAAGTCGGGGAGCCCGGCAATCCCGGGCGTGTCGCGCTATCAGAACCACAGGCCGGGCTGTCCGCCTCCGCGCCGAAGCGCTACGGCGAGCCCTTGATGTAGCTCAACGAGCGAAGTCGGGGAGCGTGGCGATCTTGGGGAAATGCCATAGGGGCACGGCATGCCGTGCCCCTACACAAACCAAGCGAGCGGAATTGCGGAGTCGGGAATCGGATCCGCCCCGAATCCCGGAGAGGTGCGGGGTTACTGCTCGATCGTCGCCTTCTTGATGTAGTCCTGCTTCGGGAACTCTTTCGTCAGGTACGTATTGCCCTCCATCTGGATTCGGCCCTGATCGGGACCTGTGCCCCTCGGCGCGCCTTCGCCGTACTCGGCGTAGAGTTTCTCGACGACGTCCATGCCAGACGTGATCTTGCCAAAGGGCGCGAATCCCTGCGAATCAAGGCCGGCGTTGTCGCGGTAGTTGATGAACACCTGCGTCGTCCGCGTGTCGGGAGATCCGCCCATCGCGTAGGTGAGATAGCCGCGCTTGTTGCTCTCTTTGACCGGATCGACGCCGATCGTCGCGCCGCGCCAGACAGATGACACGGCCGGATTGCCGTTGATCCCGAACTGGGCCATAAAGCCCGAGAGCACGCGGAAGAAGCGGCAGTCGTCGTAGAACCCGTTCTTGACGAGGTTGTAGAACCGGTCGGCGCCGAGCGGCGCCCAGTCACGGTGCACCTCGACGACAAATGAGCCGGCGCTGGTCTCGAACTTCGCCTTATAGACCGTTGGCGCTGTTTCCTTGAGGGCGCCCGGCGTCTTCAGGCCACCCGTTGCGGGCTGCGCACACGCCACGGCAGCCACGGCCAGCATCATCATCACAGACATGAACACGGCAAACGGTCGAACTCTCATGATTGACTCCTCCAGAACCCAATTCCATAACCCGTTCTTGCCGCCTTCGCCCCAAGATTCGCGCTTTGGGCTACGGCGAGCCAAGGCTTCGAGGTGAGACGCTCACGCAGGTTATGGAATCGTCTCTATTTAGTCCAGCGTCCCATCCAGTCCAGAAACGTGTGATACCACAAGGCGCTGTTCTGCGGCTTGTTGATCCAGTGCCCTTCGTCGGGGAAGTACAGCAGACGCGACGGCACGCCCTGGCGCTGCAGCGTCGTGAACAACTGAAGACCTTCGCCGATGGGCACGCGGAAATCAAGCTCGCCGTGCGAGACGAGCGTCGGGGTCTTGAAGTTCTTCGCGTAAGTATGGGGCGACCACTTCGCGTAACTCTCCGGGTTGGTCCACGGCATCCCTCCCAGGTCCCACTCGGGGAACCAGAGTTCCTCGGTGACGCCGTACATGCTCGTCAGGTTGAACACGCCGGCGTGTGAGACGATCGCTTTGAAGCGATCGGTGTGGCCGAGAAACCAGTTCATCATGTAGCCGCCGTAGGAGGCGCCCGCCGCGACCTTCCGCGTGGCATCCACGTAGGGCAGCTTCTCGGCGGCGTCGACGCCCTTCATCAGGTCGTCGAACGGCTTGCCGCCCCAGTCGTTGCTGATCTCGTCGGTGAACTTCTGGCCGAAGCCCGTCGACCCGCGCGGATTCGGCATGAAGACGACGTAGCCCGCCGAAGCGAACACCTGCGCATTCCACCGGTAGGTCCAACCGTCGTTCCATGCGCTCTGCGGGCCGCCGTGCACGAGATAGAGCAGCGGGTACTTCTGTCCCTCCTTGAAGGTGTTCGGCTTGACGATCCAGGCCTGCACTTTCGCGCCGCCCGCGCCCTCGAACGTCACGGCTTCTCCGGCCTTCAGGCTGAACTTCGCGAGAAACTCCTTATTGATTGCGGTGACCGCCGTCACGGCTGTGCCATCGACAGCGGCCCTGTAGATCTCGGCCGGCGCGGTCAGCGATTGACGTGTGAAGACCAGCGTCTTTCCGTCGGCCGACACCTGCACGTCGCCGTTCGAGCCGTCCTTGAGGATGAGCCTGGGCGCGCCGCCAGTCAGTTCGGCCCGATAGACTTGCACGCCGCCATCGTTCTCAACCGTCAGGTAGACGGCCTTTGAGTCGGGCGTCCAGGCCCAGCCGTCGACCGGCCGATCGAAGTCCCCGGCCACAATCTTCCGCTCGCCGGTCGTGCGATCGACGAGGGTCAGCGTCCACTTGTCGGCCTCGAATCCGGCTCGCTGTTGCGATCGCCACGACAGGTACTTCCCGTCTGGCGAGTATTGCGGCCCGGAATCGGCACCTTTGCCGGTTGTGATCTGTTTCGGTTGCGCGCCCGGCGTCTGAAAATCAAGCGTGAAGATATCGCTGTTGGTGCTGACGGCCTCGACGGGATCGGTCTTGGTCGCGTACGCGATCTCCCTGGAGTCGGGCGAGAAGGCGTAGTCGTCGGGTCCGCCGAGCGAGAAGGGCGGCACGTCTGATCGACCGGGCGTCAGATCGCGCGGCGGCGCCGAACCGTCGGCTGGCATAACAAGCAGGTGGCTGTAGCGTCCATCTTTCCAACTGGTCCAGTGGCGGAACAGCAGGTTGTCGACGACGCGCGCCTTCGTCTTGGCGGCCTGCTGCTTCTTCAACAGCGAATCGTTGCACGTGGCTTCGCCGACGACATTACCGTTGCATTCCGGAAAGACGTCCGACACAAACGCGATCCACTTGCCATCGGGCGACCACGTCACGCCGGATGCGCCGGTCGACAACGTGCCGAGTGCACGCACAGTGCCCGTGCCGAGCGTGTAGATGACGATTCTGGAATCGGTCGTGTCGTAGGCCAGTTGCTTGCCGTCCGGCGACCAGCGAGGCCGGCTTCCCTGGATGGTCAGCGCTTGTGCCGAGACGGGCGGCACGAATGAGATCTGAGTACGTCGGCTGTTGCCATCCAGGTTGACCTCGATGGCGACGTACGCGATCCGCGTGCCATCAGGCGAGAGCTGCGGGTCGGAGATACGCTTCAACTTCAGCATCTCCTCTACCGTGAATGGTGGAGGGGCCTGCGCCCACACGACTGGCACTGAGGCCAGGACGATGGCAGCGAGAACGAGAAGAAACAACGCGCGGCGATTCATGAGTGCCTCCTGCGTCGATCGAGAACCTGAGTGCCGGGTCTGACAGCCTCCGCCAAGGCTACGGCGGTCAGACCCGGCACCTGGCGAGAGCGTTCTGCCCCGTCCGGCCGAGGATAGCACGGGGATTGCGTAGGCAAACCACGCCACGCCGCGAATGCCCGCAGATCGGGCACATATGGCCAGGGACGTTGCAATTTCTGTAACGCGGATGGCGCGCGGTGATGGCAGAAAATGCCACGTCACATTCCGGGCGAACTCCTTGCGGTGCGGGGCGCCATCTGGCGGCTTCGCAGCCAGACCCTCCACGCCGATTGCACCGAGCTGGAACTCGAGCCTATCGAGCCGGACAGTCGCGCCGACATGACAGCCGACCTGCCGTTCGAACCCGCCGACCCGGGTCGCGCCCCGGCCACGCTGGAGCGTGGCGATCCCAGGGAAGCCCATGTGGGCATCTCGGCACAGCAGCCGGGAGTGGGGATTCGGGCGAACCGTGTCGGGAATGAACTCCTGGGAACGCCGGGCTCCAGCCCGGCCCGCGCCCACCAGGCAGCGCCTGGGTCCGGCCTGCCGGTCAGGCCGGCCGGCTGCCCGGACACACGAACACGTGTGCTGCTCGAACCGTTCGACCGGCCCGAGTCGATCGCCCGGGTGCCTGCCCCGGTCGTCGTCACGCGGCGCGCCTGGATGGTGGCGCTGCTCGACGCGCTCTCTGGTGAGCGCCGGTGCGACCAGCTCTCGGCACCAGTCGCGGCCGCCATCGACATCCTCCCCTACCAGCTCGAGCCCGCGCTCGCGATGACGGTGCGCGGTGTGCCGCGCGTGCTCCTGGCTGATGCGGTCGGCCTCGGCAAGACGATCCAGGCGGCGCTGGTCATAGCCGAACTGCTCGCGCGCCGCGCGTTGCAGCGCGCGCTCGTGCTCACGCCGTCCGGGCTGCGCGACCAGTGGGCCGGGGAACTCCGCGACCGGTTCGGCCTCGAACCGACCGTCGCCGACGCGGCCTGGTTGCGCGCCGCGCGCGCGGATCTGCCGGCGTCGGTCAATCCATGGTCCGTCGGCAACCTGATCATCGCGTCGATTGACTTCGTGAAACGCCCAGACGTTCTCCGAGGTCTCGATCATCTTAACTGGGACATCGTCGTCATAGACGAGGCGCATGCCGCATCAAGCGACAGCCTGAGGCGCGCAGCCGCGCATGCGCTTGCACGCCGGGCTCGCCGGGTACTGCTGTTGACCGCCACGCCCCACTCCGGCGACCAGTCGGCCTTCGATGCGTTGTGCCGGATTGGCGCGGCCGCGGATGACGAGCCCATTGTTCTGTTCAGGCGATCGAGAACAGACGTCGGCTTCAAGATCCCGCGGCGTGTGCATTTACTGCCCGTGCGGCGGACCGACGCGGAGCGCGAGTTGCACAGACGGCTGCTGGCGTACGTGAGGAGAATCTGGCGCGAGCGCAGAGGCGAGGCCGGATCAGACGCGAGGCTGGCCACAATCGTCCTCCTCAAACGCGCGTTCTCGAGTATGGCGTCTTTGGCCGAGTCGCTCGAATTCCGGCTGGCACATCTGGCCGACCCCGTCTCGGCGCTCGTCGCGCAACTCGACCTGCCACTCGACGCAGACGCTTCGTCGCTCGACGACACGCCGATGGTGTCGCTGGTCTCGCCAGGGTTTGACGACGAGCCTGAAGAACGGCGTGTGCTGGCGTCGCTTGTCGAGTTGGCGCGTGCAGCTGTCGAGACCGACAGCAAGATGCGTGTCCTTGCCCGACTGTTTCACCGGGTGTCGGAGCCCTGCATCGTGTTCACGGAGTACCGCGACACGCTGACGGCGATCGAACGCGCACTGCCGGCTGGCGTCTCGCGCGCGATCCTGCACGGCGGGCTGGATCGATTGTCGCGGGCCGAGGCGGTTCGGCAGTTCGTCAGTGGTGCCGCGCGTGTGCTGCTCGCGACCGACGCCGGCGGCGAAGGCCTCAACCTCCAGGCCACGTGCCGCCTGGTCATCAATCTCGAACTGCCCTGGAATCCCATCCGGCTCGAACAGCGCATCGGTCGCGTCGACCGGATTGGCCAGCGGCGCACGGTGCACGCCATCAATCTGGTCGCAGCCGGCACCCACGAAGCGAGCCTGCTCGCCCGCCTGGTCCATCGACTCGAGTGCATTCGCGACACACTGGGTTCGGTAGACGAGGTGCTCGGACCGGGCGGCGACATGACCATCGCATGCGTCCTGGCTGACGACCCAGGCGCTACGGCACCCTGGTCGCAGCAGCCAGCCCTGACGCCGGCGCCGCCGTTTTCGCAGGTTGAGCGCATGTCGCTTGACGAGGAGGCCCGGCATCAACGCATCAACCTGATCGAGCATCGCGCGGTCCGGGCAGCCCTCGCACGCCGCACGCGTCCCCGGACTCGTGGTCGCGGCATGGCGTCCGGGCGATGCGCGTTGCCGAAGGTCGCGGCCGTTTCCGTGCGCCGCCTGCGCGGTCGGTTTGCGCAACCTGGCGCACTCGCCGTGTACCGCGCCACGACGGTTGACGGGGCGGGCCGGCTGGTGGACGAAGCACTTCTGCCTCTCTTTACGCCGTTCATGCTTCCGCACCTGCGCCGCCGGAGCGACATCGTGGCGATGGCGCGGGAGTGGCTGTCGGCGTTTCGCCCGGGATCCGATGCGCTGGCCCTGCGGTGCGCTACTGAACGCCTCGACAGGACGCGCGACATGCACGCGCAGGAGATGGCCGCCGGTCTCTCGCGGTCACGCGCGCAAGGACTTGTCTCGATCGGCGAGGGGCTGATGATCCAGGGCGGTCTCTTCGATCGCCGGACCGAGCGCGAAGCCGGCGAACGACAGCGCGAAACAGAAAAGGAAGACACATCGACATCAGTTCCGGCGATGACGCCCGGAGCACGAAACGACATCGCCCTGGCGCAGCGCCCCGAACTTCAGTTCATCCTGATGGTGACGCCGTGACGCCGCGCAGCCACCTCGGCCTGCCCGGTGTCACCGGCACGCTCGTATCGGGGGTCTTCGCGGAACGCCGGCTCACCGACATGTTCGCCGGACAACTCGGCGAGTCGACTCGCCAACGCGCATGTCACGCCATCGGCTCGTGGTTCAGACGACACGGAAGCCGGCTCGGCCCAGCGTCGAGCCTGCGCACGCTGGCCGGTTCGGGAGCCGGTCCGCTCGTCCAGGCGCTGGGATTTCACCTGTGCGAAAGCCGGGACCAGACACGCGGGAGGATGCTGCCCGCCGTGGCACATGCGACTGGTGCAACGCTGCCGGTGGCGATCTTCCAGTGGGGCGAGCCGATGGATCGAAGCTGGACTGACATCGCGAGGCTTGCTGTGCACGCCGGCACGGAATGGGTCGCTTGCTTCAACGGCCGCAGCCTCCGACTCTGCGACGCCCGTCGCACCTACGCCCGGGACTTCATCGACTTCGACCTCGAAGTGGTCGCGGCCGCTCCGGCGTCGTTCGCGCTGTTCTGGGGACTGCTGCGACCAGAGGCGCTCGGCGAACTCACGCGGCGCATCACTGTGGAATCAGCCCGCCACGGCGTGGCGGTCTGCGCGTCGCTGCGCGACGGCGTGCGCGAGGCGCTGGCGCTGTTGCTGCAGGCATTACTCAATGCCAGCCGCGAAGACCCTTACCGTTCCGCCAGTTCGGCGCATCGGGACGCAGTCCTCGAACAGGCGCTCACGATCATCTACCGCATGTTGTTCCTGTTGTTTGCCGAATCGCGGGGCCTGGTGCCCGTGTGGCATCCGGTGTATCGCGCCAGCTACACCATCGAAGCGCTGCGCACGCAAGCCGAGCGCCCCGGGGGCCGGCGGGGTCTGTGGGAAGCGTTCCAGGCGCTCTCGCGTCTCGCACATTCCGGCTGCCATGCAGGCACGCTGCGCGTCACGCCCTTCAACGGCCGTCTGTTCGCACCGGCTCGGACGCCGCTCGCCGAACGACGCCGGCTCGACGACGACCTGGTCGGGAACGCCCTTGTCGCGTTGACGACGAATCCGGGTGCCAATGGCCGCGAACGGATCTCGTTCCGCGATCTGGGAGTCGAGCAACTGGGCGCCGTCTACGAAAGCGTGCTCGACTACGAGCCCGTCATCGCACGCGCACCGCACGGGTCATCGACCGGCGGGCGTGGTCCAACGACTGCGGTCGGCGTGACGCTGGTCGCCCAGCGCGATCGACGAAAGGCGAGCGGGACGTTCTATACACCGCAGAGCATGACGGACTACCTGGTCCGGCAGACGCTTCATCCGTTGGTGTCGAGCGCCACCGCGGAGCAGATTCTCTCGCTGCGCGTGCTCGATCCCGCCATGGGCAGCGGAGCGTTCCTCGTCTCCGCGTGTCGGTACATGGCCTCGGCATACGAGCAGGCCCTCGTACGCGAACGGGGTTGGCTACCGGCCGACGTCACCGAAGCCGATCGCGCCGGATTCCGCAGGCTCGTCGCACGGCGCTGTCTCTACGGCATTGATCTGAATCCGATGGCCGTGCAGGTCGCTCGCCTGTCGTTGTGGCTGGCCACGCTCGCATCCGATCGGCCGCTGACCTTTCTTGATCATCATCTGGCGGTCGGAGACAGCCTGCTGGGCGCATCGCTCGACGATCTGGCGCGGCAACCGCCCGGCGCGGGGCGATCGCTGCGAGGTTCATCCACGCTGCCGCTGTTTGATGAAAGTGACGTCGGCTCGACACTCGAACGGGTGCTGCCCGTGAGGAACCAACTCGAAAGCGTCGAAGACGATACGGCCGAGGCTGTCCACGACAAGGAACGGCTGCTGGCCGGGTTGTGGTCGGCGTCGAGTCCGCTCGTCCCGCTCAAGCGAGCGGCCGACCTCTGGTGTGCGTGCTGGTTCTGGGACGCGGGCGAACCCACGGCACCCGACGGGCGCGAGTACGCGGACCTGCTGGCAGCCGCGCTGCACGGCCAGTCGGCGCTGCCGAAACGGCTTGTCGAATCACGCCTCGCGCGGGCGAGGCGCATCGCCGAGGGGCGGCGCTTCTTTCACTGGACCCTCGAATTCCCCGAGGTCTTCTTCGACGGCGACGGCCGGCCCGCCCGCAACGGAGGGTTCGACGCAATCGTGGGGAACCCTCCGTGGGAAATGCTCAGGGGTGATAGCGGTCCCGACGACCAGCGCGAGAATCGGCGCGTCTTCGCCGCACAGGTCACGCGATTCGCCCGCGCGGCCGGCGTCTACGGGTCTGTCAATCACGGCCACGCGAATCAGTACCAGTTGTTCATCGAACGCAGCCTGCGCCTGGTCCGTCGGGGCGGACGGGTGGGCCTTGTCGTGCCATGGGGACTGGCATCGGACCACGGATGCGCCGATCTTCGGCGCCTGCTATTCGAACAGTGCAACACGGATCGACTCGTCGGCCTGGAGAACGCTGCCGGGATCTTTCCTATCCATCGGGGTGTGCGCTTCCTGCTGTTGTCCACAACGGCCGGCACACCAACGCGGCGAACGCGTTGCCGATTCGGCGCACGTGATCCGTCCGAACTGGACACGATTGTGTCTGGCGCCGCGCGGCGCCTCAGTCGCGACTCCGCCGTCACCATTACGCCGGAGTTCTTGAAGCGCGTGTCCGGACCCGGCATGGCCATCCCCCATCTGCGTACCCGGCAGGACATGCGCCTCGTCGAACAACTGGTCGAACGCTTCCCGCCGCTTGCGGACCGTCGCGGATGGGGTGCAACGTTCGGGCGGGAACTGAACGCCACCGACGATCGCGGCCTCTTCACGACCAGCCCCGGCGACATCCCCATCGTCGAAGGCAAGCACGTGGATCCGTTCGTCGTGCACGTCTCGGAGTGCGACCAGTGGATCGCCAGCCCGGAAGCGCTCATGCCCCGAACTGTCTGGCGCGCCGCCAGGCGTCCGCGACTCGCGTATCGTGATGTCGCTTCGTCTTCAAACCGCCTGACGCTTATCGCCGCGATTCTGCCGCGCCATACGATGGCCGTCCACACGGTGTTCTGCCTGAAAACGCGGATGTCGCTTCGGGATCAGACCTTTCTGTGCGGCATGCTCAACAGCCTCGTCGCCAATTACCTGGCGCGGCTGTGGGTGACGACCCATCTGGGCACAACGACAGTGGAGCGATTACCGATGCCTCGACCCGACGCGCTTTCGGATGAGTACGCGCGCATGGCCGCACTCGCACAACAGCTTGGGCGACCCAACCGCGACTGGAACGCGGTCTACGCCAGGCTCCAGGCCGTGGCGGCACGGCTGTATGGCCTGTCGCCAGAGGATTTGCAGCTGGTGCTTGGTTCCTTTCCGTTGGTGGATGACGCTATTCGGCGGGCCGTCGTTTCGGCTTTCGTGGAGTTGGGATGATGCCGTTCGGCGGGCCGTTATGGCAGCCGTCCCGGAGTTGGATGGGACCTCCATAGAGAGGTAAACTTACGGGAGACGGTTTCAATAGCTGCGTAAGCGGCCCGTACTGCGGCCGCCTTCGCTGGCGGCTTCGGCGAGCCAAGGCCGCGAGAACGGGTTTTGAAACCGGTTCTTAGCAGTTGTCGTCCTATTTCCCACCGGATGCCGGTGGTTCATACCGCAGGAGACCGCCATGAAAGGGAACCCGCAGATTCTCAAGGTGTTGAACGAGCGACTCGCCGAAGAGTTGACGGCCATCAGCATGTACATGGTGCACTCCGAGATGTGCGCCAACTGGGGCTTCGAGAAGTTGCACCAGGCCTTCGAGAAGCAGGCCATCGACGAAATGAAGCATGCCGAGATGCTGATCGGGCGCATCCTCTTCCTCGAGGGCACGCCCACCGTGTCGAAGCTCAATCACATGAAGATCGGCGCGAACGTCACCGACATGATCGTCGCCGACGAGGACGCCGAGTCTGGCGCCATCAAGAACTACAACGACACGATTGCCGCGGCCGTCAAGGCCGACGACAACGGCACGCGTGAACTCATCGCCAAGATCCTGCTCGACGAAGAGCGGCACATCGACTGGGCCGAAACCCAGCGCGAACTGATTGCCCAGATGGGGCTGCAGAACTACCTGGCGAATCAGGCGTAACGGCGCCGATCGCCGAACGCACCCTCGGCTAGCGCCACGCGACCAGGAGGCTGCCGGCGAGTACCAGCAAGACCGTCGCTGTCAGGCCGGCAAACAGCCAGTCGCGGCGCCCGGTGTACTCGATGACGGATACGAGTACGCGCAGCGCGGGCGTGGCCATCAGAATGACAAGGCCGGCGCGCAACAGCCAGTCACCGGCTGAGTGCGCCGGCCACAGCACCGCGAGCGTCAGTCCCAGCGCGAGCACGATCGTGCTCAACCCGCTTCCGATCAGGAGCACGCGGCCGAGAATCCGTTCCAGTTCCTGTGTCGACGCTGCCGGCGAGTGGGTCATTTCGCCGCCCTCACAATCATCAACACCGCTACGACCAACAGGATGCCGCTCATGATGAGCTTGAGCCTTCGAGCGCGCAGCCGCATGGCGAGCCGCAGACCCAGTCGCGATCCCGCGAGCACACCGAGGACGGTCGCGGCCGCCAGCGTCGGAAGGATGTAGCCTTGCCCGTAGTAGATCACCGCCCCGGCCGTGGCGGTGACGCCAATCATGAAAGCGCTTGTCGCCGCCGCAGCCCGAAGCGGCACCCCGCACCACGCGTTGAGCACCGGCACCTTGATGATGCCCCCGCCCAGGCCGAGCAGCGTCGAGACATTCCCCGCCACGAGCGATGCCAGTAGCGCCAGCCGCAACCGCTTCACGCGGTAGATCACCGTGCGGCCAGCCTCGGCGTCGTAGAACCTGCCGCCAAGCATGCCCGGATCCGCATCGGGCTCGGTAATCACGTTGCGGCGATCGAGCCTCGTCAGCATGACGCCCGCGACGGCGCAGGCCACGACCGCGAACAACCACTCGATCGTCCGTTCTGAGAGATACCGTGCCGTCAGGCCGCCCATCAGACCTCCAACGGCGGTCGCGATTTCCAGCACCAGTCCGAGGCGGAGGTTGATGAGCTGTCGTCCAGCCGAGTGCGCCGACACCGTGCTCGATGTGGCAATCACCGTGATGAGGCTGATGCCGACGGCGGTCTTGATGGGCAACCCCGCCGCCAGCACGAGGAACGGCACCAAAAACACGCCGCCCCCAAGGCCGAGCAGCGCGCCCATCGTGCCTGCAACGGCACCCATCACGATCATCAATCCCAGGAACAATGGCGACATCGCTTGACTCGCATCACCCCAGATACTACCCTCGCCCCGGTTTACGTGAAACAGACACGTCACATCGTGGCTCGGCGATTCTCCCTTGCGCGAGGCGCGCTGTTGATGGTCGCGTCAGTTGCGCTGTTCCATCTTACCCACATGTCCGCACAAGCACTTCCTAGCGCCGATCTCGTGGTTCGCAACGCCCGTGTCGTCGTCGGTGATGGCCGCATCATCGTCGCGGCTGACGTTGGGATGCGAGCCGGGATCATCACCTTCATCGAACCAGCCGGTGCGAGGGATTCTGGCGCAGGATCCGCCAGGGTCGACATCTCTGGCGCACGGGTGGTCGACGCCGCGGGCCGCACGGTGATCCCGGGACTGATCGACGCGCACGTACACGCCGAAGGATGGACGCTGCCGGTCTTCCTCAAGTACGGCGTCACCAGCGTCCGCGACCTGCATAGTGACGGCCCCTTCATCTTCCCGCTCGCTAAGGACGACAGTCCTGCGCACCCGCGCATCGTGACGTCGGGACCGTTGATTGATGGCGTGGGCAGCTTCCGGAAGAACGCCGTCCAGGTGGCGAGTCTCGGCGAGGCGCGAGCCGCCGTGCGCCGGCTCGTCGACCAGGGCGCGGCCGTCATCAAGGTCTACACGCGGCTCGACCCGGTCCTGATTGCGGCGGTCGCATCCGAGGCACGAGCCCGCGGGGTGCCAGTAGCCGCGCACCTCGGCTTTGCCACCGCGACGCAGGCGGCCGACGCCGGCGTCACCAGCATCGAGCACCTGAGCGGCATTGCCGATGCCGCTTTCGATGACCCGCAGCGACTGCTGGCCGCGCATCAGGACTTTCTCGGCGGCTGGACGGCCTTCGAACTCGAGTGGCAGCGCATTCCGTTCGCGCGCCTCGAATCGGTCGCAAAGCAACTGGTCGCTCACGGCATCGTCATCGTCCCCACGCTGGCGCTCCACGAAGCATTTGCCCGCATGGCCGATGCCGACTTGATGAAGGATCCCGCGCTCTCGGAGGTGCCAGAGAGCGTCCTCAAGGTCGGATGGAATCCGGCCGACATCATGGGACGCGCGAAGTGGACGGCGGCCACGCTCGCGGCGTTCAAGCAGACGCTGCCCATCCTCCAGCGCTTCGTAGGTGTGTACGCGCACCTCGGTGGCCGGATCGCAGCTGGTACCGACACGCCGCAGCAGTTCGTCGTCCCAGGCGTGAGCCTGCACCGCGAGCTGGAACTCTACGTGGCATCAGGACTGACGCCGGCGCAGGCACTCAGGACCGCGACGGTCGAGGCGGCCACACTGCTCGGTATTCAGGATCGGGTCGGGCTGGTCGCGGTTGGCAAAGCGGCGGATCTCGTCATCCTCGACGCCGACCCGCTCGCCGACATCCGAAATACGCGCAGGATCTGGATGGTCGTCAAAGGGGGGCACGTCATTCCGTAGGGGCGACGCATGCGTCGCCCTATGGTCTGCTTCCCCCGGCCCAAGGCTTCAGAACCGAGTAGAGCGCGCTCATGATTGGCGTGGGAACACCTGCCGCGCGGCTGCGGCGAACGACCGATCCGGCCAGCGCCTCGAGTTCGATGCGCTTCCCCATCTGTAAGTCAATCAGCAACGACGAACGCGTGGCCGCCGGTAGCGCGGTGACGTAGTTGGCGACGTACTCCATCAGGCTGGCGTGATCGCGAATGCCGACACCCTCGGCCCGCGCGACGCCCTCGACCTCGCATACCGCCGCCATGATCTGCTCGTAGATGAACGGATCGTCTCTGAGCGGACCGATGGGCAGACGCGCCGCGCCGGTAAACGCGGCAAACGGCGACAGGTAGATAAACTTCTCCCACATCGCGACGCGCGCATCGGCCACGGCTTCGGCCTGAATGTCGGCCGCAGTCATCACGGTGGCTATCCGCTTCACGCGCTCGGTCACGGTCGCGCGCTCACCGAACGCCTCACCAAACACGATGCGCCTGTGTACGCCGGTCTGTTCAATGAGCCCAGGCAGCGAAAGGGCCGTGGCAATGTAGGTCGGGCCGCCGAGGACGCGCTCCTCGCCGACCACGGTGGCCACCTCGTCTATGGAGTCCACCCCGTTCTGCAGCGAAAGGACCACGGTAGCCGGGCCGAGCAGGGGCTTGAGCCGCGGAAGCACCGTCTCGTTGTCGTACGTTTTGACGGCCAGCAGGACGACGTCGACCGGCCCGACCTTCGCCGGGTCGTCTTCGGCCTGCGCCCGCACCGTAAAGTCGCCCAGCGGACTCCAGACCATCAGGCCCCGCTCCCGGATGGCCCTGAGATGCGCACCTCGCGCAAGAAAGCTCACTTTTTGACCTGAAACAGCGAGTTTCGCCCCGTAATACCCGCCAACGGCTCCGGCCCCAACGACCGCAAAATGTATCGACATATCGGCAACTTACCATACGTCCGATCACAGGTCGTCATTCCGGCGAACGCCGGAATCCAGTCAGCGTACCTCTCTGGATGCCGGCTTCCGCCGACATGACGAAGAACCGGTCGTCAGTCGAGCGAGATGATGGGCCAGCCGCGCGCTTCGGCCTGCGCGCGGAGCTGCTCATCCGGATCCACGGCGACCGGGTTGGTCACCTTCTGCAGAAGCGGCAGGTCGTTAATGGAGTCGGTGTAGAACCAGCTCTCGCTGTAGTCAGACAATCTCTCGCCTCGGGAAGCGAGCCACTCCTCGAGCCTCATCACCTTGCCCTCGCGGAAGCACGGCGTTCCCCGCTCCCGTCCGGTGAAGCGCCCATCAACTTCCTCAAGTTCGGTCGCCAGCAGATTCTTTACGCCGAGCATCTCCGCGATCGGTCCCGTGATGAACCGGTTGGTCGCCGTGATGATCACCTCGACGTCTTCGCGGTAGCGTTCGATGAGCGCCCTGGCGCCAGGGCGGATCATCGGCAGCACCTTTGACGTCATGAACTGCGCGTGCCACGCGTCGAGCTGGCTGCGCGAGTGGTCCGCCAGCGGCTTCAACTGGAACGCGAGAAACTCGGAAAGGTTGAGCACGCCCGCCTTGTACCGCTCATAGAACTCGAGGTTGCGCGCCTCGTAGGTGGTGCGATCGAGCACGCCCACGTCGATGAGCATCTGGCCCCACTCATAGTCGCTGTCGCCGGCGAGCAGCGTGTCGTCGAGATCGAACAGCACGAGGCGTTTCATCCGGGCTTCCGTCTCCTGCCGGGACGCGGGACTTGAGGTTCCCGCCTTCGCCGGCCCCAGTGGCGAAATGCGGGAGGACGGTTTCCGGAACGGCCCCTCGAACCAAGCCGACAGCGAAGTCCTGAGCGAAGTCGAAGGGCGTCAGTCTGCAAAACGTGCCGTGAGGGCCAGGACAGGCTCGGGGCTAGGGGCCCCGATCGTAAGGTCGGCGACACGTCCCGGTAAGGCTCGTTTTGCCGGCTTGTGTGAGCGGGGCCGCGGAGGAAACCGCCGTCCCGCTCACGCCGGCGCGATTCGTCGCGCCCTGTCTGAGGGTCAGCGTTTGACGACGCCGATGTTGGCGATGGTCTCGCCTTTCGTCATCGACGGCACGGCGCGGATGAAGAGCACCTCGCCTGCAACCGGCGCGCGTGCCTCGAGAATCACCTTGCCAACGTAGTCGGTCACGTAACCGATCTTCATCCCGGCTTCGACCGTCATGCCACGTTTCACGAGCGGGTAGAAGATGCCCGTCTGATCGCTGGTCACCGCCGCGATCTTCTCGACCCACACAGGATTCTCGACGACGGCGGCCACCCCCGAGAGCATCTTCAGGTGCCGCATGACGTTGACCGAACCGTTGACGAGCGCGGCGATGTCGTCGGTGTCGGTCGTGCCGGCGTGCCCGGCCTCGGCAGTGATGGAGGGTTTGCCGCGCGTTGATGCGGTGTTCTCCAGGTAGCGCGAGGCTGCGGGGTCTTTCGGTCTGTCGGCGGAGATGATGATGTGATCGAGGCCAAAGGCGAGCACCATCTCCTTTGAGATGGCGTCCTGGCGCGCGTTGCCCGTGACAGTCCAGTAGGAATATGGCCGCAGGCTCTCGTCGATGTCGCCGCCGTGCAGATCGATCAGGTGGTCGCACTGCTCGACCACTTCCTTCGTCATCAGGAACGACGCTCGCTCGGTTTGCGTCCCGTCCATCTTCCCGGGATAGAACCGGTTCATGCTCTTGCCGTCAACCGGGTTGACATGCGCGACCTTCTGCTCGAACGACGCGACATTGACCAGTGGGACAAGGATGACGGTCCCGGTGATCTCGGCCGGATTGAGCGTCTGGATGAGGCGCTCGACGGCAATGATCGAGCTGTACTCGGTACCGTGGGCGCCGGCAACAATGGCGAGAACAGGGCCAGGCTTCGCGCCGTGCACGATGGCGACAGCAATGTTGGTGGCGGCATCGACGCCGGCCGGCACCACGATGGCGCCGGTTGCCTTCTGCCCGCGCGTGGCGGTGGCCGTGCCGACCTTCATGGTCGGGTGAGGATCCACGGCTGGAGCGGGTGCCTTCTGCCCCGGCGCCAGCGTGATCGTGAGTGCCAAGAGTGTGGTTGTCAGCATCATGCGCCCCCTGATCCCGGAATTTTCTTGAGCCGTTGGCCGTGACCGGCATGAGCATACCAGTTCCAGCCTGGGCTGGAGCCCCGGAGGGGCTGCGCCCTTGTATACTCTTCGCATGAGTCGCATCCTCATCGTCGAAGATGATGACGATATCGCCCAGCTCGTGCACCGGTATCTGACCAGGGCCGGCCATATCGCGGACGTGGTCCGGGCTGGAGACGAGGCCCTGTCGCGTGTGCGGGAACGCACTCCAGATCTCATCATCCTGGATCTGATGCTGCCGGGTCTCGACGGACTCGAGGTCTGCCGCGCGCTCCGCGCGTCGCCCGGCACCCGGGCCCTGCCCATCATTATGTTGACGGCTCGGTCGGAGGAATCGGATCGCGTCGTCGGCCTCGAACTGGGCGCTGATGATTACGTCACCAAGCCGTTCAGCCCCAACGAGCTTGTTGCGCGGGTTGGTGCGCTGCTCAGGCGCGCCCAGCGATGGGCCGAGTCGGGCGAGCCCACGCTCAGCTTCGGCTCGATCGTCCTTGACCGCGATCGCCATCGGGTCACCGACGAGAACCGCGACGTACGGCTGACGGCCAAGGAATTCCTGCTGCTTGAGTACCTGCTGCAGCACCGGGGCCGCGTCCTCTCGCGCGACCTGCTCCTGACCGATGTCTGGGGGTACAGGTACACGGGCGGCACCCGCACCGTCGATGTTCACGTCCGACGCCTCCGCGAAAAGCTCCCGTTGCTTTCCGATGCCATCGAGACGGTCAAGCAGTTCGGTTATCGCCTGATCGAGCCAATCGGTCTTCACGACGAAGACGCCGTGCCCGGCACGGGGGGATCAGGGCGGTGACATTCAGGGGCCTGCGCGGACGCACGTTCCTGGCGGTGTTCGGGGTCGCCGCCATCGCACTCGTTGTTGCGACGGCCCTCATCCTGTCGTCGCTTCGCACGCAATTGCTTCGCGCCATCGAGCGCAGCCTTGTCGCCGAGGCCCGGATGGCCGCCACACTGCTCAGCGAGCATCAGACCGACGGGTCGGTCGCTGCGCTCGATGGCGAGGCTGATCGCGTCGGGGCGATGACCTCCGCACGGGTCACCTTCGTGGCGCCCGACGGCCGGGTGGTCGGCGATTCCGCCGAAGATCTCGCCGGCCTGGCCAAGCTGGACAACCACAACGCACGTCCCGAGATCGTGACGGCGCGACATGTCGGGTTGGGAATCGAGCGGCGGCACAGCGCCACGCTCGGGATTGACCTCCTCTATGTGGCGGTCGCCGTCAGGCACCCGGTCGTGTCGATCGTGCGGCTTGCACTGCCATTGACCGATGTAGATGAACAGGTCAATGCGATTCGCCGCGGACTGCTGCTGGCGCTTGGCGTCGCGCTCGCCTGTGCCCTGGGACTGGCGTGGCTGTCGTCGTTGCTGGTCGCCCGCCGGGTCGACGCGATTGCGGTGGTGGCCCGTCGCTACGCCGGGGGCGATTTCTCTCATCCGTCGCGCGACTACGGCAGTGACGAACTCGGCACCGTGGCCCGCGTGCTGGATGCCACCGCCCGTGAACTGGGAGGCCGGATTTCGGAACTGGCCCAGGACCACGCCCGCATGGAGACCATGCTGGCCGGCATGCTCGAAGGCGTCGTGGTCGTGAACGAGCAGGGCCACGTGCATCTGGTGAACAACGCCGCGAAGCGACTGCTGCGCATCGAGGGGCAGGTGACAGGTCAGCCCTATCTGGACGTTGTTCGGCTGCCCAGTCTCGGCGACCTCATCGCGAGCGGCCTCGAAGGCCGCACGCCGGATGGGCTCGAGTTTTCGCCTCCGCGTGACGTCAATCGCACGGTCGTCGCGCGCGTGGCTCCCATCGGGACGTCGGGTTCGAACGGCGCCGTGCTCGTCCTCCACGACATTACCGATCTGCGCCAGGCTGATCGGATTCGACGCGATTTCGTCGCCAACGTCTCTCACGAACTGCGCACGCCGCTCACGGCTATCCAGGGCTATGTTGAGGCGTTGCAGGACGAAGACGCGCCGGAACCAGACGAGGCCCGCCGCTTCCTGGAGATCATCGCGCGCCACGCCAGGAGAATGGAGCGGCTCGTGCACGACCTCCTGCGGCTGGCGCGGCTCGAGGCCGGTCAGGAGCCGGTTGAACGGGCGCCGGTCTGGATGACGTCGATATTCAACGAAGTCGTCACGGAGCTGGAGCCCGCCATCGCCGCCAAGCGGCAGCGGGTCATCACCCATGTCGATGCGGCGGCAGCCACGCTGCTGACCGACACCGCCAAACTCCACGACGCTATTCGGAATCTCGTTGAGAACGCGGTGGCCTACGCGCCGTTCGACACGACGATCGAACTGACGGCGGCCCCCGATTCCGGCGGGACACCGGAGGCGCCCCGCACGGTCGTCACGGTGGCCGACGATGGCCCCGGAATCCCGGAGGTCGATCTAGTCCGTATCTTCGAGAGGTTCTACCGCGTGGACAAGGCCCGCTCGCGCGAATCAGGCGGCACGGGCCTCGGCCTGTCCATCGTCAAGCACCTCGTGGAGGTGCTGGATGGGGATGTGCGCGCGGCGAATCGCCCGGATGGCGGCGCCATCTTTACGATTACCCTGCCATAACGGGATCGAAGTGCTTCGCGCAACATCGACTACCGACGGCGGGCCCCTGTGGCCGCCCGGCCCTCAAGATTCCTGGCCGGCCGCTCCCGTCCCGGGTTCTCCGGCATCCCCCCGGCGGTGACGGACGTCCAGGGCCTCGACAAGGAAGATCGCGTCTTCGGCCATGTTGGTCGCGTGGTCGGCAATCCGCTCGAGGCTGCGGCTCACAATCACCAGTTCCATGCCGCGCTCAATCGTGCCGGGATCCCAGGTCATGTGATCGAGCACGATGCGCAGCACGCGGCTCTTCATGGCATCCACCTCATCGTCCTGCCGCAGCACCTCGCGCGCGATGGCGGCGTCCCGGTCGAGAAACGCCGTGAGGCCGTCGCGGACCATGGCCAGTGCCCGCTGGGCCATCGTCCCAACCTGGATCATCTGCGGAAGCGCTGGTTTGTTTATCAGACGCAGCGCGGCCTCGGCGATGTTGACGGCTTGGTCCCCCAGTCGCTCGAGATCTCCGTTTGCCTTGATGGTGGCTACGACAAATCGCAGGTCGCCGGCCTCCGGGTTCTGGAGGGCCAGCAGGAGCAGCGCGCGCTCGTCGACCTGGATCTGCAGCTCGTCGATGTCACGATCGCGATCGATCACGAAACGCGCCGAGTCCGCATCACGATCCACGAGCGATCGGACGGCCAATGCCAGCCGTTCCAGCACGAGATCGCCCATCCACGAGACCGTGCGGCGCAGTACGGCCAGATCTACGTCGCGTTGAAGGCGTAGCATTAACCGAACCTCCCGGTGATGTAGTCTTCGGTGTGTTTTTCGCGCGGGTTGGTAAACAGGTCCGCGGTCCTGCTGTACTCGACGAGCCTGCCCAGCCAGAAAAATGCCGTAGAATCCGACACGCGAGCGGCCTGCTGCAGGTTGTGGGTCACGATCACGATCGTATAGTCCCGCTTCAGCTCGAAGATCAACTCCTCAATCTTGAGCGTCGCGATCGGATCGAGCGCCGAACAGGGTTCATCCATCAGAATGATCTCGGGCTCGATGGCAATCGCGCGGGCAATGCACAAGCGCTGCTGCTGACCGCCCGACAGTGAGAGGCCACTGGTATGCAACCGGTCCTTGACTTCGTCCCAGAGCGCTGCGCCCTGGAGTGAGCGCTCGCAGGCCTCGTCGAGCGTCGCTCTGTCTTTGATCCCTGCAATGCGCAGCCCATAGACGACGTTCTCGAATATGGACTTCGGCAACGGGTTGGACTTCTGAAAGACCATACCGACGCGCCGCCTGACCTCGATGACATCCGTCGTCGCCGCATTGATGTCCTGCCCGCGCACCAGGATGCGTCCCGTCACGTGGACGTTGTCGATAAGGTCGTTCATCCGGTTGAAGCAACGCAGCAGCGTGGATTTGCCGCACCCGGATGGCCCGATCAAGGCGGTCGCCTGCTTCTCCGGCAGGTTCATGGTGACATCGAAGAGCGCCTGGTTGGTTCCGTACCAGAGGTTCGCGTGATCGACCACGATGGCCGGCGTGCCGGCCGCCTTCGCGCCCGGGTGCTGCCGGTTCGCCTCGGCTTGCACGACGGCCTCGGCGCCGACCGTGACGCGCATCCGGAAGCCGGGGCTTTCAGTTGGTGTCTGCACGTCAGTCATGCCGTGTCCTGAGTCCTCAGTGAATGAAGTCGTTGTCATGTTCATGAATCGAAGGACTTAGAACGCCGACGTCTGGTACTTCCGCCGCAGCTTCGTTCGGACGATGATGGCTGTCAGGTTCAGCAGCACGACAATCACCAGGAGGAGCACGGCGGTGGCATAGACCATCGGTTTGGCCGCTTCGACGTTGGGACTCTGGAAACCGACGTCGTAGATGTGAAAGCCAAGGTGCATGAACTTGCGCTCGAGGTGCAGGAACGGGAACGTCCCATCGAGCGGCAGGTCTGGCGCCAGTTTGACGACGCCGGTGATCATCAGCGGCGCAACCTCGCCCGCGCCGCGCGCCATGGCGAGGATGAGACCAGTGAGGATGCCTGGCGCCGCGGCAGGCAGAACCACACGCAGGATTGTCTGAAACTTCGTGGCGCCAGTCGCAAGTGATGCCTCGCGCATCGATCGCGGCACGGCTGCCAGCGCTTCCTCGGCTGCGACAATCACGACGGGCACGGTGAGCAGCCCGAGGGTAAGCGAGGCCCAGAGGATCCCGCCGGTGCCGAACGTCGGAGTCGGCAGGCGTTCGGCGTAGAACATCTGGTCGATCGTGCCACCGACGAAATAGATGAAGAACCCGAGACCGAATACGCCGAAGACGATTGAGGGCACACCGGCGAGATTGTTGACGGCGATGCGGACGATTCGGACGAGCAGTCCCTGCTTCGCGTATTCGCGCAGGTAGAGCGCGGCCACCACGCCAAACGGCACGGCGACGCCGCTCATCAGGAGCACCATCATCAGGGTGCCGAAGATGGCCGGGAAGATGCCACCCTCGGTGTTCGATTCGCGCGGGTCGCCGCTCAGGAACTCCCACAATCGGCTGGCGTACAGGCGGGCCCGATCGATCCTGGTCAACTGGTTGGCCCGGTAGGCGCGGAACACGTCGAGGGTGGCGAGGTCCTTCTCGCGGCCATCGGCGACCTTGACGGTGACGCGTGTGCGCGCAGCTTCCTCGGTCTGCTGCCCGAGACGCTGCTCGAGCAGCGTGTACTGACCTGTCAGCGCGGCGGTCTCGCGCTCGAGGCGCTCGCGGGCGGCTGGGTCCTTCTTGAGCGCCAGCCTGGCCTGCTCGATGCCGGCATCGACGGCGCCAATCTCGTCTCGCTCGAGGCGACGGATGGCGGCCCGGTCCCGTTCGGCCTTGTCGATGAGCGGTACCAGCGCGTCCCATCCGGGACCGGCCCCCTGCCCGATCGTGCGATCGCCATCGGTGACCTTGACGACTCGCCCAAGGAGCGGCCCGTATTCGCGCCGCTCGAGATAGACCGCATCGGCCGGCCACGCGCGCGCCTCGATCTCGGCCTCGTCCACCCACCGGTAATCGGCACCGAAGAGATCGCGATTCCCCAGCTTCAACTGGATCCTGAAGCGCGGCAACGGCTCTGGCGCTCCGGGCGTGGGGATGATCTCACGCCCCGACATCTCGCCAAGGAGCACGGTGCCGTTCTTGAGCGTGAGCTCGATCAGCCGGCCCGGCCAGAAGTAGCCGAGGCCGCTTGTCAGGATGAGCGCGATCATCCCGCTGATCATCAGCAGGCAGACGCCCAGGCCCGTGCCGGCCAGCCAGATGGCGGGGTCGCCGCGCCGGATGAGGTCGCGCAGGGCGCTCATCACACCGCCTTGTACCGCTCGCGCAACCGCTGCCGGATCACCTCTGCCACGGTGTTGACGAGGAACGTCAACACAAACAGGAGCGACGCGGTGAGAAACAGCGTGCGATAGAGCGTGCCAGCCTGCGGCGACTCGGGAATCTCGACGGCAATGTTGGCGACGAGCGTGCGCATGCCGTTGAAGATCGACCAGTCCATCAGCGGCGTGTTGCCTGTGGCCATGAGCACGATCATCGTTTCGCCCACCGCGCGGCCGAAGCCCACCATGATGGCCGAGAAGATCCCAGGGCTTGCCGTCGGCATCACGACCCGGACCGCCGTCTGCCACCGGCTCGCGCCGAGGGCCAGCGACGCGGCCGTCAGGTTCGACGGCACGCTCGAGAAGGCGTCCTCCGAGATCGTGAAGATGATCGGGATCACCGCGAACCCCATTGCGAGGCCAACGACGATGCAGTTGCGCTGGTCGTAGGTGAGGCCCAAGGTTTCCTTCAGCCAGAAACGGGCGTCGCCGGTGAACAGCCACCGCTCGAGCGACGGCCCCATCTCATGCGTCAGCCATACGGCGGCCAACAGCATGGGCACAATGACGGCCAACTCGGTGCCGGGGCGGAGGCGCGCCAGGATCCTGCGCGGAAGCACGCGCCACACCAGGACGCCCACCGTACCGAACAGGGGCGCGACAACAAACAGCGCGGCCATGGCCACGAGGTTCTTTTCAACAATCGAGGCGAGGTAGAGGCCGGCCAGAAAACCGATCACGACACTGGGCAGAGCGGCCATGATCTCGACGGTTGGCTTGATCTTCGCGCGGATGGACGGGTGCACGAACTGTGACGTGTAGAGCGCGCTGAGCACCGAGAGCGGCACGGCGAAGAGCATCGCGTACAGCGTGCCCTTGATGGTGCCGAAGATGAGCGGCACCAGGCTCAACTTCGCTTCCACGTCGTCGGTGGCGCCGGTGGACTGCCAGACGTACTCGGGCTTCGCGTAGCCCTCGTACCACACCTTGCCGAACAGGACCGTCCAGCTGGTTTCCGGGTGCGGATTCACAATGGCGAAGCGGTCGACAAGGCCACCTCGTGCGGCAAGCAACCCATCGGCCTTCGGCGTGATCAGGAGCGCGCGAACCACCTCACCAACAGAGACGTCGGCCAGCACGCGCTCTGACGTGAAATGGCGCAGGATAATCGTGCCGTCGCGCCCGGCCGTGGCGAAACTGCGCTCGCGCCCCGACATCGCGATGGCGACAACCGCGCTCGACTGCCGCTCGTAGGTATGAGCCCGGACCATGACCGACGCATTTTCCGCGCCCAGCGGAGCACGGAACCAAGCGGACACACTGCCGTCCTCAGTGCCTGCCACCCACGACTTGCCGCCGAGCACCCATTCGAGGGCCGTGATGCCCCCGCCGCCAACTGGCGACACGTCGGTCAGCCGCATGTCTGGTTGAGGGATCCAGTGGTAGACATTGCCGCGATCGGTGCCCGCAATGAGTGCGCCGTTGCGGCCGAGGCGAATCGCCGTCACGCGCTGGGGTGCGGGAACGGTGAGGATGGCACGCCACTCTTTAGCGTCGGTGTCGGTCCACCAGTAAGCGATCTCGCGGTCGGTCAGCAGGGCCGCCACGAACTTCTGCCCCTCCTGCTCGAGGTACGACACATCTCGGACGGGACGCTTCCCCGGATCAATCTCGACCAGCCCGCGTTCCCGAAGATCGATGGCGAGATCGACCATCTTCTGCCCTTGGTACTGCGGGGTGAAGCGGATCTGCATCAACGACACGCAACCGTCGCTGGTGCCGGCAGCCACGAAGTTGCCGAGCAGTGTTTTCGATGAGGCGGTGATCGTCGCCGCACCGAGCCCTGGAACCGGCAGTTCGCGGGCAGCCGCTCCAGAGTCGTAGCGGTAAAACACCAACCGACCGTCCGGCTCCACCGTGTAGATGTACTTCCGGTATTCGTCCGTACCGAAAACGGGAAGGCTGGCCGCTCCGACGGCGTACGGCCGGCTGTCGAGACGTACCTGTCCGGAAGTGGAAAGCGTCGCCGGCTTGAAGAGCGGCACAGCCTGCGCGGCAATGAAGACGAGAATGCCGAGCACCGCGATGATGACACTGACGCCACCGAGCGTAATCACGCCCACGGCCGCGCGGTCGATGCGCTTGAGGCGGCCGATCCGCCTGGCGGCACCGGCCATTCTCGCGCGCACGCTCGGAATCGAAGCGTCCATCATGAGATGGAAATTACTTACTGATCTTGGCGATTTCCTGCTGGCACTGGGGGGCAGAGAGCGGCATATAACCGTCCTTGACCACCACCTCCTGGCCTTCCCTGCTGAAGATGAGCTTCACGAATTCGCCGACGATCGGGTCGAGGGCCCTGCCCGGGGCCTTGTTGACGTAAATGTACAGCAAGCGCCAGAGCGGGTACTTTCCGCTCTTCACATCCTCGTAGCTCCCATCCGAGGTCGCCGACGTCGCGGTTTCCGACAGCGGGACCGCGCGCACGCCAGACGTCTTGTAGCCGATGCCGCTATAGCCCATGCCGAAGCGATCCTCGGTGACGCCCTGGACAACCGACGCGGAGCCAGGTTGCTCTTTCACCGTGTCCTTGTAGTCGCCGTTCTTGAGCACGTGCTCCTTGAAGAAGCCATAGGTGCCGCTGGCCGAATTGCGCCCATACAGGCTGATCGGCCGATTGGCCCAGTCGCCGGTCAGGCCCAACTGGCCCCAGGTGGTGATGTTCTCCTTGTAGCCGCGGGTGCGGTTCTTCCCGAAAATGGCTTCCACCTGCGCGAGGGTGAGCGACTTGATGGGATTGTCCTTGTTCACATAGACGGCGAGGGCGTCGTAGCTGGTCTTGAGTTCGGTCGGCTTGTAACCGTACTTCGCCTCGAACGAGTCGATCTCGGCGGTCTTCATCTGGCGCGACATCGGGCCGAACTGCGACGTGCCAGCGATCAGCGCGGGTGGCGCCGTGCCGGACCCCTTGCCTTCGACCTGGATCTTGACGCTCGGGTAGAACTTCCGGTACGTCTCGGCCCACAGCGTCATCATGTTGTTCATCGTGTCGGAGCCAACGCTGGTCAGGCTGCCCGAGACGCCGCTGACTTTCTGGTAGGACGGCAGCATCGACGTCAGCATCCCCGAGCCGGCCTGGGCGCCGAGCAGCGTCATGCTGGCAGCGGCAAGTACGAGAGCCATCAGTGCACGTTTCATCAATCGTTCCTCCACAAACCTCCGGCCCGATCTCCGTCGATGTCCACCTCCGATGCTATCGGGCGGCCTGGACGGGGAGATTGCGCCGTTGTTAAATCCGGGTAAATTCGTGCGGTGGGGCGGGCCTCACCGACCCGCCCCGTCCGCATCGCATGCCTCTACCAAGTCCAGAACCACGTCACGCGGAACACCATGTCGTTCCTGGCAGGAGCGGTCGCGCCCGCCAGCGGGGTCCCGTAGTTGACCCACTCGATGTTGGGGCTGAAGCGGACCGACGGGTGGATGTAGTACTCGATGCCCGCGATGCCAAGGTTGAACGGCGCACTCTTGTAGATGGGCAGATAGTCGATGCCGGCGGCATCGGGGTTCGCGTTCGAGTGGTCGAACCTGCCGAACACGCTGAACTTGCTAGGCTTGACGATCCACACGCCGAAACCCGATACCACGTTGATTGTAACGACGGGGTTTGTCGTGCCTTCATTGGGCTGGCGGGTGTGGTGGAGATACTGGATGCCCACCCGGCCCTGGGGCGTCTGGTACCCCGCGATCGCCTGCAGCGTCAGGCGGTTCGCCGAGAGCGGCTTGTAGTAGTAGCCGTAGAACCCTTCGGCGACAAAGCCGGGGTTGGTGACGTACCGCACGGCGAAGCGGACGGCCTTGTACTTGTCGATCTCGGAGTTGTTGCCCGAGTCGTTCGCGAATTGGGCCGTGTACTGCAGGGTGTTGTCCTGATTGAGCGGGCCGGAGAGGCTGACGCCGAAATCGCGCGACGAATCGATGCGGTAAAGGTCCTCCGGCGTCTTCTCGATGTGGCGCAGGCCGAACAACGTCTCGTTGAAATCAACGTTCGGTGTCGGCTGGATGCCCACGGTCACCTGGTGCTTGCCGTGGTAGGCCCACTTCACCCACGCGTCCTTGATGTACGGGTTGATGCCGGCTGTCGGCGATGTCAGCTTCCCGTTGCTGTCGGCTTCGAGCCGGAACCGCATTGAGACGGCCGGGCTGAACGTCCGGTCGTAGGTGAAGTACATCCGGCGGAACCAGAAGCCCTGCTGCGTGTTGAACGCTGCCACATTGTCATTCTTGAAGTAGTAGTAGTCGCCGAACATCAGGCCGCTGAACTTATCCGGCGACGGCGCGGGCGGCGGTGGGGGCGGTGGCTCGGGCACGGCCTCCGACATTCCATGCTTGAAGAAGAAGAGCTGCAGCGCACGCTCGCTGTCGCCGATGACCGTCTCGCCGTTTGGACCGGCGTTGAGCTTCGTGATGCCGACGCCCATCTCGCCGCTCGTCTCAAAAGCGTCGGCGCGGGCCGCCGAATTGAAGACGTAGATGCGGCCGTCCTTGGCGATTTCCTTGTAGTACAGACCTTGCGCAAGCAGGGGGCTGGCGGCCAGGACGACAACTGCCACGACGAGCAGTGCCAGGATGGCGACGCGGCCGGGACGAAGAAGACGACTCATGCGTTCATGCCTCCATGCAGGTGACGTGTCCTGCGTTCGGACACCAGCATATGCATGACGTGTTGCTGCCACGTCGCACCGGTGTTACGACGGGGTTAATTCAACGGAGGGAGCGGAGAGCTACCAGGTCCAGAACCACGTCAGGCGGAGCACCAAGTCGTTGCTGGCAGGGGCCGCCGCGCCCGCCGTCGGCGTCCCGTACTTCACCCACTCGACGTTCGGGCTGAAGCGCACCGACGGGTGGATGTAATACTCGATGCCCGCCACGCCCAGGTTGAACGGCGCGCTCTTGTAGATGGGCAGGTAGTCGATGCCGGCGGCGTCTGGGTTCGCGTCCGAATGGTCGAACCGGCCGAACACCGTGAACTTGCTCGGCTTGACGATCCACACGCCGAAACCCGACGTCACGTTGATCGTTGTCACCGGGTTCGTCGTTCCCGCATTGGGCTGGCGGGTGTGGTGGACATACTGGATGCCCACGCGGCCCTGCGGGTTCTGGTACCCCGCGAGCGCCTGCAGCGTGAGGCGGTTCGCAGCGAGCGGCTTGTAGTAGTAGCCGTAGAAGCCCTCGGCCACAAACCCGGGGTTGGTGACGTAGCGCAGCGCGAACCGGACGGCCTTGTACTTGTCGAGCTCCGAGTTGTTGCCGGAATCGTTGGCCACTTGAGCCGTGTACTGGACGGTGTTGTCCTGGTTGAGCGGGCCTGAGAAGCTGACGCCGAAGTCGCGCGTCGAGTCGATCCGGTAGAGGTCACCCGCTGTTTTCTCGATGTGGCGCAGGCCAAAGAACGCGTCGACGAAGTCAAGCGTCGCGGTCGGCTGGATGCCAATCGTCACGTGGTGCTTGCCGCGGTAGGCCCATTTCACCCAGGCGTCCTTGATGTTCGGATTGATCGCGACTGTCGGCGATGTCATCTTCCCGTTGCTGCTCGCCTCGAGCCGAAACCGGGTGGAGATGGCCGGGCTAAACGCGTGGTCGTAGGTGAAGTAGATGCGGCGGAACCAGAAGCCCTGCTGCGTGTTGAACGCCGCCACGTTGTCATTCTTGAAGTAGTAGTAATCGCCGAACATGACCCCGCTGAACTTGTCGGGCGACGGCGCGGGTGGAGGCGGTGGGGGCGGCGGCTCGGGCACCGCTTGGGGAATTCCCTGCGCGACAAGCGAGCTGGCCGCCAGGACGACAACTGCCACGACGAGCAGTGCCAGGATGGCGACGCGGCCGAAACGAAGAAGACCACTCATGCGTTCATGCCTCCATGCAGGTGAGATGTCCCGCGAACGAAAACCAGCACATGCAGGGCATGTTGCCGTCACGTCGCACGGATGTTACGGCAGAGTTAATTCCTGGGGGCGGCGGGCCGGGCGGCCCGCCAGGGTCAGTATCGGATCACCTTCTCCACCTTGTACCGATCCTCCTCCGGCCTCAGCAGGACCAGTTCGGCCGGCTCTCCCTGCGCGACGACGCGCGGGGCGCGCTTCGCCTTCCAGTCGGGCAACGACACGACATCGCCCGTCTTGAGGGCAGGGTCCCACAAGGGTGCCACCACAAGACCCGTCGCATCGATCGACTCGAGGGCGCCCATCGTGTGCAGGTCACCCAGATCCTCGATGCGCGCGGAGAGCCTCGTCACACGCTGGCCGTCCGCCATCCGGACGCCGCGCGTGGCGACAATGCCGACATCCGCCACAAACGGCGCGACGCCCGTTCCGGGTGCCACCGTTGCGTTGCGAATCAACACATAGAAGAGATTCGTCTCGTTGATGGGCAGGGTCTCATAGCGCCGCTTGTCGGCCTGCTCGACACGTTTGGTCGCGAGCGCATCGAGCGCCGTCATGATAGCCACGAAGTTGAGCCGAACCAGGTGCGGATCGGGCTCGGCCGCCGGCCACGCGCCGGTCTCGATCAACACGACGCTCGTCCCCCACTTCGTCAGGTTGTCGCCAAACGCTCTCACCTCAAACTCATCGTCATATCGGGCGACGCGGCCCGGAGCGAGCGGTTCAAGCGCGTCGCGAATCACCGCGCAGATCTTCTTGGTGAGCAGGCGCCCGACTGATTCGGTCCGCGCCTCGTCAAACGCCACCGAGAGCAGTGAAATCGACGCCGGCTGGCCGGTCTTGCCGGCCTCGGTGCGCCAGTTCTGGTTGTGCAGGTTGAAGCCGATTGGGGCCTTCACCCGATCCCGGAGCGCCTTCAGCGCCTGGCCTTCGGGAGTCTGGAGTCGCAGCCCGTCGCGGTTGATGTCGATGCCTTGTGCGTTGCGGCGCTGGAACCGCTCGGCGCCGTCCGGGTTAAGCATCGGCACGACGTGGAGCGTCAGGGCGCTCAGTATTCGGGCGATCGCGGGATCGTCCCGGTGGCGCCGCGTGTATTCGAAGATGTCGAACAGGGCCGCCGTGGCCGTTGGCTCATCGCCGTGCATCTGCGACCAGAGCATCACGTGGAGCGGCCCGGTGCCGAACCAGATGTGATTGATGGAACGTCCCTCAACCGAGCGGCCGATTTCCTCGAGTTGAAACAGGTCCGATCCGATGCGTTGCACGTCGCGGAGCTGGACCTCGACGTCGGCATGACGGATCAGTGGCGGCACCGACCACGAGACGTGTTCCTTGTCCCAGGCATCGACCAACTGCTGTGGCGTGAACGACGGCGGGATGGGTCGTGGCGTTACCTGTGCGTTGGCGTGAGACCAGGCTCCCGCCACCACGATGATCAGGGCACCGGCAGCAAGTTTGACGCGATTCATGAGTGAGCCTCGCGGATGGTGGTGGTTGACGTGGAACAGCATAGCCGATCGAGTGCGGGTCACGGGTGTCCGGGGTAAGATAGCGGCCCGGAGTGCCATCATGACGCATCATCCTTCTTCCGCCGCCACGTCACCGGAGCGGTCCGATCCAACGCAGACGCTTCGCCGCCAGATCGGAAAATCCCCGGCGTCGTGGGCCGTTGACGATCTTGTCGCGTTTGTCCGCGATCGCCGTATTCGCGTGCTGTCGCTGATGCACGTGGGGGGAGACGGATGGCTGAAGACGCTCGACTTCGTCCCGCGCGATGCCGAACACCTGGCGGACGTGTTGGCCGGCGGCGAACGGGCCGACGGGTCGAGCCTCTTTGGAGATCTCGGAATCCCAATTGGCGCATCCGACATCGTGATGCGGCCGCGGTTGTCGACAGCATTCATCGATCCGTTCTCGCCGGAACCGACGCTCGCCGTCCTCTGCAGCCACTACAACCGCCAGGGCGAGCCCCTGGCCGAATCGCCGGACACGCTGGTTCGGGCGGCCTACAAACGCCTGGTTGAGAACACTGGCGTCGAGTGGCAGGCGCTCGGCGAGATCGAGTTCTTCCTGGGCCAGCGCGGCGAAGACGCCCAGGTCTACGGCGCGAACGAACGCGGGTACCACGCCAGTTCGCCCTTCGTGTTTGGCGAGGCACTCCGGCGGCAGGCCCTGACGCACCTGGCCGAGATGGGTGTGCCTGTGAAGTACGGCCACTCGGAAGTGGGCTACGTCGAAGCCGATGCCACCGATTCGCGCGTGTGGGAACAGCACGAGATCGAGCTATGGCTCCAGCCGCTGCCCGAAGCCGCCGACGCCGTCGTGCTGACCGAATGGGTGCTGCGCAACCTGGCGCAGCGCAATGGGATGCTCTGCAGTTTCGCGCCGATGGCGCGCCAGGGTCACGCCGGCAGCGGCATGCACTTCCACTTCGCGCCATGCTCCAACGGCACCTTCCTGCCGCACACGGGACCGGACGGCCGCCTCACCAGTGAGGCCAAGTGGCTCATCTGCGGCCTGGTCACTCACGGCGGCGCGCTGATGGCGTTCGGCAACCGCAGCCGCGACTCGTTCATCCGGTTGAGCCAGGGCAAGGAAGCCCCAAGCGTGCTGACATGGGGACGCTACAATCGCCGGGCGCTTATCCGGATCCCGATCGTGCCCACCGATGCGCAGGGACGGCCGACCAGCGCTGAGACGATTGAATTCCGCCTCCCCGACGGATCCACCCATCCGCACCTGCTGCTGGCCGGCGTGGCGCAGGCAGTGGTCGCGGGCAAGTCGACCCCGGATCCGGATGGATTGCTCGATCGCACGGCCGTCACGGCGCACGGGGCCGCATCGGTGGCGAACCGCGTGCCGCTGACGTTTGCCGAGATCGCCGATCATCTCGTCGGAAGCCGCGCGGTGCTCGAGGCCGGCGGCGTGTTCACGTCGAACCTGCTCGATCGGGTCATCGCGCTGCTCAGAGCGTAATAGGGCGGCCACAGGGGGCCGCCCCTGCGAGATCGGGGCACTAAGTCTGGGCGACGATGATGGGATGATCTTCCATCGCGTTGCGCAGCAGCCTGACGAGGTCGCGCGCCATGGCGTCCTCGGCGAGTGGCCCCGTTTTTCCAAGTCCGAAGATCTCGAGCAAAGCCCGCCACATCTTCGATAGCGCCTTCAGCGGCCGTTTCGAGTGCGCAGCCCGTCCCCACGCGGCCCAGCCATCGCCATCCAGATCGAACCAGGGAATGGCGTACGCGATGGGCTTGATGCGCACATCCGTGAACCCGGCGTCCACACACCAGCGCATGAAGTCAGTGGCGACAATCTCCTGCTCGGTGACGCCAAATTCGCCCGTCGCGCGCGTCGAATGACCGGCGTCGGCATGTCCCCGGCCTGGCTCCGAGAAGGCCACCTTGCCGCCAGGTTTCAACACCCGTCGGATTTCAGCGAGCCCCTTCACCATGTCAGGAACGTGGTGGAACGCATTGAGGCACACTGCCTTGTCGAAGCTCGCGTCCCGAAACGGCAGGTGCTCCAGATCTCCGGCGACCAGCCCTGGTTTCGCGCCCATCCGATCGCGCCCGAGCTTGAGCATGTCGAGTGCGATGTCGATGCTCACCGTGTCAATGTTCAGGCGTCGCAGCCATTCCGACACCCAGCACGAACCGGCGGCCAGATCGAGCACGCGCTCGCCCGGAACGGGCGCCAGACACCCGATCGCGACGGCGAAATCATGGATGAGCGACAGGCTCTCGCCGACCATGTTGTGGCCGGGCGGGGCAAACGGCTTGGCACGCTCCCAGGGCTCCGAACCCGATCGGGACAGGTAGGCCTTCTCGGCGCCTTTCGTCCCGCGAGTGTCGTCTGACATGTCTGGCCATTATAGGGCCGCCGGGGTGGCTGAATCTGGGGCGATCAAGCCGGCGGGAACCCCGTGATAGACTGGCCCTTGCCTCACTGGTGAGGTTCGGTTGGCCACGCTTCGCCCCCCATCGCCGGCCGTCTCGCCGCCCGCCGACCCCACCGGAGGAGAGAACTCCATGTCTGTGACCTACGACTACAAAGTCCGAACCAACTATACCGAAGACGTGCCGAGGCTTCGCGCCGCGCATCGGATCCTGGCTGAGTTTCCGTTCACGCCAAGCCTGCCCGAGAAGGGCTACACCAACCGGACGCTCTTCATCGACCTCGACACGATGACCATCAAGGAGAAGGCGGTCACCAGGGAGATGGTGGACATCTTCACAGGGGGGCGCGGTTTCGGTCTCTACTACCTCTGGCATGCGACGACACCGACGACGAAGTGGAATGATCCGGACAACGAAATCATCATCAGCCCTGGTCCGCTGGCTGGCAACACGCAATACGCGGGATCGGGCAAGTCGATCGTCGTGACGATTTCTCCCGAAACCGACCTGCCGATCGACTGCAACGTGGGTGGCTACTTTGGGCCGCTCGTCAAGTTCTGCGGCTTCGACGCGGTCGAGATTCGCGGCAAGGCAAGAAGCGAGACCGTCGTCGTCATCGACGGCCCGCGCGGGATCATCCGCTTCGAAGAGGCGGAGGAAGAGACGCCGGATAGTCATATTGCCGGCGAGATCTTCACGCACATGTACGCCGACGATGTGAAGGACATGCAGAACGTGTCGGTCGTCTCGGCCGGCAAGGCGGCGGAATCCGCGTATATCGGGTGCCTCAACTTTTCATGGTACGACCCGAAGCGCGCCGCCGTGCGCCTCAAGCAGGCGGGGCGCGGCGGCACCGGCACGGTGTTCCGCGACAAGAAGCTGAAGGCGCTCGTCGTGCGGGGCTTCAAGATGAAGGCCGACCTGAATCGCGCGGCCGACTTCCCCGTCACCGTCCAGGTCGGCAAGAAGATCAACAAGGAGATCCACGACCACGACGACGAGCAGTGCCACATGCGGCGGCAGGGCACGGCGCATCTGATCGAGGTGATGGACGCGTACGACCTGCTCCCGGTGCACAATTTCCAGTACGGCAAGCACCCGGACACGCCGAAGATCGACTCGCAGGTGTGGGACAAGCGCTTTACGCAGGGCATTCCCGATCATTGCTGGTACGGCTGCGGCATGGGTTGTTCCAAGGGCGCCGATGGTCATCACGTCCGCACGGGCCCCTACAAGGGCCACATCGTCACGGTGGACGGCCCCGAGTACGAGAACGCTGCCGGTCTCGGATCGAACTGCGGGCTGTTCGATCCCGACTGGATGCTCGAGGTGAACTTTTACTGCGACACGTACGGGATCGATACGATTTCGTACGGCACGGCGTGCGCGTTCGTCATGGAATGCTATGAAAGAGGCATCCTGAACAAGGAGCGCACCGGCGGTGTCGAACTCACGTGGGGCAACGGCGAGGCCGAGGTGGAGCTGCTCCATCACATGTGGCGCGGCGAGGGCTTTGGCGTCATCGTCGGCAAGGGTGTGCGCTACATGCAGAACCTGTTCATCAAGAACGGGTGGGGCGACCCGCAGCTCATTCGCGACATCGGCATGCAAAACAAGGGCCTCGAGTTTTCACAGTACATGTCGAAGGAGTCGCTGGCGCAGCAGGGCGGGTACTGCATGACCAACAAGGGCCCGCAGCATGATGAGGCGTGGCTCATCTTCATGGACATGGTGAACAACCAGATCCCGACCTTCGAGGACAAGGCCGAGGCGCTCTACTACTTCCCGCTCTTCCGCACATGGTTCAGTTTGCAGGGCCTCTGCAAGCTGCCCTGGAACGACATCGAACCGCCGGATAATCACGAGAAATATCCGGGACCCGAGGCCGCGAAAGTCCCGGAGCACGTGGACAACTACCTGGCGCTCTACACGGGCATCACGGGCAAGCCGCTCGACAGGGCGTCGCTGATTGATCAGTCGGCGAGGGTATACAACTTCCAGCGCGTCTTCAATATCCGCAGGGGATCAGGGCTCCGCGAGCACGACATGCCGCCGTACCGGGCGATGGGGCCAGTGACGAAGGAAGAGTACGAGTCGCGCGCCGATCGCTACGACAAGCAGCTCAAAGAGATCGTCGGCGTCGATCCCGCCGGCAAAACGACCGAGGAGAAGATGAAGCTGCACCGCGAGTGGCGGATGGATCGCTACAACAAGCTGCTCGACGCGGTATACAAGCGCCGCGGCTGGACGTCCGGCGGTGTCCCGACACTGGAGCGGCTGAAAAGCCTCGGGATCGATTTCCCGGAAGTTGTGGAGTTGGTCAAGCCGCATTTGGGATAACAGTGGATTTTTGCGACCGATGCTGACCGTCAATGACGAACCGCTCGAGTACGACGCAGGGATGACCGTCGCCGACATCCTCAGGAAGCGCAACTACATCTGGCGCATGCTGGCGGTGTTCGTCAACGGCACGTTCGTCCGGCGCGGCACGTACGACAAGACGCCGGTGCCCGACGGCGCCGAGGTCAAAGTCATCCACCAGATCGCGGGGGGCTGAGCCCGGACACCATTTTGATTGAGGGCGGCCGGGCGTCTCTCCTGACGGATCCCGGGGTCTCTTCGGCCGTGCATCTTGATCTGGAGGCCGGGTCTTCAGACCAGGCGCAAAGGCATATCCCCCTTTCCGGGGATGCGGGGCCTCGCCGCCGGGCGTAGACTCCGCATCATGATCTCCATCGTCAATCCCGTCCGCATCAACACCCGCGTCGTTCTGCGCGTCTACGCGGCGGTCGCCATCGTGCTGGGCGTCGTGCTGGTCGGCTGGGGGCCTGCCTGGTTTGGCATTGATCTCGGCACGTTCCTCTTCTACAAGGCGGCGCTGGTGCGAGTTGTCGGAGCGGTCATCGTGGCCGCGGGCTGTGTGGCGATCGCGCTCGGTCGCGTGGAGGATCCGGAATCGCGCCGGCGAGGACTTGGTTGGATGGCGCTGGGCCATGGCGTAGTCGCCGCCGTGGTTCTCAGTCAGCATGTCGCCATCTGGGGCAGTGCCTGGTCGGGTTCAGCGACAGCAATACTGACCACAGTGGCGGGGCTGCTCTTCTACGTGTGGCAGTTCGGCGAAGGAGCCGGCCCGCAGATCTGGGGGCGGATGGTCTCCCTGTTTGGCGACGACGACGTCTCCGCCACCTACCGCCTTCGTTCGGGGTACGAGCAGAGCATCCGTCAGGCCGCCGCGCAAGAGGAACGGAACCGCCTTGCCCGCGATCTTCACGACTCGATCAAACAACAACTGTTCGCCATCCACACGGCCGCTGCGACGGCTCAGGCGCGATTCGATGGCGAGCCGACTGGAGCCCGTGTGGCCATCGATCAGATTCGCGACTCCGCCCGTGCGGCCATGAGCGAGATGGATGCCATGCTCCAGGGCCTGCGTGCCGCGCCCCTCGAAAACGTCGGTCTGGTCGAGGCTCTCAAACAGGCATGCGAGGCCCTCGCCTTCAGAACTGGCGCCCATGTTGAATTCACACCAGGCGAAATGCCGTCCAGTTTGACGTTGCCGCCGGGCGCACAGAACGCCATCTTCCGAATCGCCCAGGAGGCGCTTGCCAACATCGCACGTCACGCTCGAGCCAGTCACGTCCGGGTCGCGCTGGGTGGCAGCCAGGGCGACATCGAATTGATGGTCAAAGACGATGGGTCGGGATTCGACCAAAGCCGGCCGGCACACGGCCTGGGCATCTCCAATATGCGCGCCCGGGCAGCACAGCACGGAGGACGCATAGAAATGATCAGTCAGCCTGGCGTCGGCACCCGTGTCCGCCTCACAATGCGTGGCGCTGGACCTGACGCGGGTGATGCAAAGTACTACGGGAGACGGGCGGCGATGTTCGGCATGATCGCGTTCATCAATCTCATGATCGGGCTGGGGCTATCACGTAGCGAGAATGATCTTCTGATCATGAACATCCCGGTGTCGATCTTCATGCTCGCCGGGTGCGCGCACGATCTGCTCGCGTACCGACGCGTGCGCAAGGCCCCCGAGACCCGCCGATGAGCACGATCACCGTCGCCCTCGTCGACGATCACCGCGTCGTCACGCGCAGCCTCAAGAGCTACCTCGAGTCATTCCCGGACTTTCGCGTGGTGGGCATTGCGGCAAGCGGAGAGGAACTGCTGGAGCACCTGTCGGAGTGGCGGCCGCAGGTTGTCGTCCAGGACCTGCTCCTGCCTGGCGGCATCGACGGCATCGAAACAACCCGCCGCGCACTTGCCCGGGAACCCTCGGTACGGGTCGTAGCGCTCACGGCGTCGATCGACGAGGGACGCATGATGGCCGCGTTGCGGGCGGGTGCGACGGGCTATGTCCGTAAGGATGCGGAGCCGGAGACGTTGCTCGCGGCCATCCGCGCCGTCGCCCGTGGCAAGACGTTCATCGATCCATTCGTGGCTCGCCGTATTGCCGAGGATGCGACTGCCCACGAGGAGTTGACCGCCCGTGAGCGCGAAGTGCTGCGGCATGTGGCGTTGGGCCTGTCGAACAAGGACATCGCAGAAGCGCTGTCGGTCAGCGAGGAGACCATCAAGACGCACGTCGGTCACTTGCTCGGTAAGCTGGGCGTGGAGAATCGTGCACAGGCCATCGTGCAGGCGCTGAAGCGCAGCCTGATCTCGCTCGACGAACTCGATTAGCGGACAGGACTGTTGTTGGCGAAACTCCCCTCTCGTTCAGGGATTGGCCGTCGGTGTCTTGATTCGGATGGATCCTCCGAAGGTGGCAGAGCGTCTCTAATGAGACGCCATTACACGGAGAGAAACCGCTATGAAGAAGTTCGGGTGGGAGGGCGCCGACATGGGCACGGCAACGGCCGCGCGTGCCATTGAGCCTCTGTGTCAGCTCTGGTGCATTCCGGGATTCCGCGAGAACCGATGGACGCACGCCTTCAAATTGCTGACGCTCTGAATCGTGAGCCCGGCCGGCCTGGAGACACCCGCGACCACGGATGTCTTCCCCGCCCCTGCTAGCATCATCATGCACCCTTGGAGATCACCATGCCGCAACTGAAACCTGGCGATAAGGCCCCCGCGTTCTCGCTCAAGGACCAGCAGGGGAAATCCGTGAAGCTCTCTGCATTCAAGGGTCAGAAGGTCCTGATCTACTTCTATCCGAAGGCCGACACACCGGGCTGCACGAAGCAGTCGTGCAATGTGCGCGACGCGAGGCCAACCTTCGGCAAACTGGGCGTCGCCGCCATCGGCATCAGCCCTGACAAACCCGAGGCCCAGCAGAAGTTCGACACCAAGTTCAGCTTGGGTTTCCCGCTGCTGGCCGACACGGATCACGCGGTGGCGGAGGCATACGGTGTGTGGGGCGAGAAGTCGATGTACGGACGGAAGTACTTCGGCATCGTCCGCTCGTCGTTCCTGATCGACGAGAAGGGGAAGATCGCGCAGGCGTGGTACACGGTCTCGCCCGACGAGACCGTGCCACTGGCCATCGCGGCGCTGAAAGGCGCCTGAGTACGTCTACTGCCTCACTACACGTTTGTCGCCGACCTGCTCCCGTTCGCGGTTCAACTCGACGATATCCACGCTCTCCGACGCTTCGCCGAGCAACCATCGGCAGAAGTAGTCGGCGCGCACCATGTTGAAGTACGCGCCGGCCGTCGCGTAGCCGTGCCGCTGGCCGGGCAGCACGACGAAGTCGAACCGCTTGTTCGCCTTGATCAGAGCATCGATCAGCCGGTAGGTGTTCGCCGGGTGCACGTTGTTGTCAATATCACCGGTCGACAACATCAGGTGGCCTTTGAGGTTTTTCGCCAGCTCCGAGTTCTTCTCGATGTTGTACTCAAACGTGATGTTGCCGTCCTTGTCGACGACTTCCTTGACGCCTTGGTGCTTCTCGCTCCACGTGTTGTTGTAGATGTTGTTTTCGTGGTTGCCTGATTCCGACACCGCCACCTTGAAGAAGTCCGGGTACACCAGCATCGCAGCCGTGGACATAAACCCACCGCCCGAGTGGCCCCAGATGCCGACCTTGTTGATGTCGATGAACGTGTTCTTGCGGGCGAGTTGCTCGACCGCCGCCTTCTTGTCGGCCAGGCCGTAGTCGCGCAGGTTGCCGTAGCCGTAGTTGTGGTACCACTTCGAGCGCTGCGGGCTGCCACCCCGGTTCCCCACTTCGACGACGATGAAACCGAACTGCGCCAGCGACATGCTGCCGCTGCGCGGGTTGAACGTCTTGGTCACGCTCTCCTGCTGCGGGCCAGGATACACGTAGAGGATGACCGGGTACTTCTTCGCCGGATCGAAGTCGAACGGCTTGTACATCACCCCGAACAGGTCCGTGATCCCATCGTCGGCCTTCACCTTGAACGGCTCCGGGTACTTGAAGCCCGCGTCGACAAGCGCGCTCACGTCCGTGGTCTCGAGTGGCGTGACCAGCGTGCCCATCGCGTCGTAGAGCGAGGATGTCGGCGCCATGTTGATGCGCGAGGCGTTGTCGACGAAGTACCGGTTGGAGTCCGCCATGTTCGCCGCGTGCGACGCATCGCCGGGGTTGAGCAGCTTGAGGCCCGTGCCGTCGAGATTCACGCGGTAGAGATGGGGGTAGTAGGGATCCTCGCCGGCCTCCCGGCCAAGCGCGGAGAAGAAGGCGACGCGGAGTTTCTCGTCGATGCCATCGACACTGGTCGTCACGAACTCGCCAGACGTGATGGCATTCTTGAGGGCGCCTGTGGCGGCGTCGTAGAGGTAATAGTGCCCCCACCCGGTCCGCTCGGACCAGTGCACCAACTCGATGCCCTTGTTGATGAGGCGCAGCGGCTTGGTGTCGATGTACGTGTTGAGGCGCTCCTCGATGAGGACCTTGACGTCTCCCGTCTCCGGATTGGCAACGCAGATGTCGACTCTCTTCAGATCTCGACTCGTGCGGGTGAAATAGAGCTTGTCGGCGGTTTCGCTCAGCCACTGCGGTGGCGGAGGCGCATCCGGTCCGGCGGCGGCACCGCCGCCCTGGCCACCGCGGCCGCCGCCGCCACGCGTCGGCATGTTGGCGATCGACACGGTCTGGTCCTTGAACTTCTCGATCTTCGTCTTGACCATCGCCTTGGTGTCGCGATCGAACACATTGAGTTCGGACTGCGGCACGTTGGCTTCGCCGGGCATGGCGTAGCGGTAGGTCTCGAGCTTGGGCCTTGGTGACGCCAGCGAATCGATGACCCACAGGTCCGCGACCTTCCGTTGGTCGCGGCGAACCAGGGCGAACTTCTTTGAATCGCGCGACCACGTCACCATCACGGCAGCCACGCGGGCGTTCTTATCGGTTGCGGCCTGGTCGCCTTCAGTCTGCTGGTCCTCTTCCTGCTGCTGCTCGATCTGGCCGCCGACCGGCGCCGTTCGCGCGTAGCTGTAGTTCTCCTCGCCGTCCTTCGTCAGTTGCACTTCGACGATCTTGGGATCGTCGGCCTTCTTCTCGGCGAGCGCGAAACTGGCGGCATCCATCATGAACAGGTTGTGGTTCCGCGCGAAGATGATGGTCTTCTCATCGGGCGACATCTGCACCCACCGGGGTCTCCTGGGCGCCCGATAGTCGTCATCAAGCAGATCCAGCGCGCCGGTGGCGAGGTCGTACTCGAAGTGCAGCGTCCTCGGGCGCGGCGGAGGCGTGGCCGCGCCAGGCCTCTGGCCGGCCTGGCCCGTCTGCCCGCGCTGCTGCTGCTGTTGCTGGGTACGTTGCTGCTGATCGTCGTCGTCATCGGTGCCAGCGTCGCTGGTTTCGACCGGGACGTACTTCTTGACGACCGCTCCGTCCTTTTTCACGGCCGCCGCGCCCTTCTTGTCAGCCGCAGGCGGCTCTGGCGGCGCCGGTTTCTTCGGTTTGACGATCTGGGCATCACGCGGCACGGTGACGTCGAACTGGAAGGCCGAGTCCTTCTTCACAAACCTGATGGTTGTAAACGGCAGATGCTGCGCGTCGTAGGGCTGGAGCGTGATCGCGGTCAGCGTCGCCGCCATCTTCGCGTGATCGAAGAGCGGCGCTCTGATCTTCTTGACTGCGTCAACGATAAGGAACTTGCGACCGTCGCGGGTCTGATAGCTGTACCAGAAGCGGTCGCCGCTTTCGAGCCATCTCGGCGTCACAGAAGAATCGAAGACGAGCCGGCCGACCTTCTGTGTTGTCCACTGAGAGGCCAGGTCGTAGTTCGGCTTCGGCGTGGGCGGCGCTTTCTGGGCGCGAGGTGTAGCGGCCGGCATCACGGCAAAGGCGAAGGCGAGGCCGCACACGACGAGCAGGCGCGACAGGCTCGAACGCTGGTGAGCTACGGACAGGAACATGACCGACTCCTTGTGAGATACGTGATCACTCGAGGACGGAATGGGCGCCGGGCCGGCTGGTGTCGGCCCGGACTGGACGTGCGAATGAATGGAGATGGTTTCAAAGCCTGCGTAAGTGGCCCGTTCTGCGGCCGCGAGAACGGGTTGTGAAACCGGTTCTCTGGACGCGCGAGACTAGATTTCGACAAACCGGGATTTCTTCGCGCCACAGATCGGGCATTCGTCCGGCGGTGTCCCGAGTTCGATGTAGCCGCAGATCGGACACAGATAGAAGTGCGTCTCGGCCAGATCCCGGCCCTGCAGGACCGCATCGAGCGCCGCCTGGTACAGCCTGGCGTGGACGGCTTCGGCTTCGACGGCATAGCCGAACATGCGCTTCGCCTTGTGCCCTTCGGCTTCGGCGGTCGCCAGCATCGGCGGGTACATCTCGGTGAACTCATATGTCTCGCCGCTGATGGCGGCCTTCAGGTTCTCCGCGGTGGACTGGATCGCGTCGAGCGCACGCAGGTGCCCTTCGGCGTGAATCCGTTCCGCCTCGGCCGTGGTCCGGAACAAGCGAGCGATGCTCGGAAGTCCCTCCTGCTCCGCTTTCGCGGCAAATGCCCGGTATTTCTGGTTCGCCTGACTTTCCCCGGCAAATGCGTCTTTCAGATTGTCAATGCTTGTCGGCATGAATTGCCCTCCCGGTTGTCGATGGAGAATGCCACAGCGAGCGGTCGGTTGACTGCTCAGGGTCGCATCCTGTCGAGCTGCGGCCGGTGGGCGTTCTCACCAGCCTGGCCGGGGGGCCAGCACGGGCCGTATTGTAGACGTGACCGAGCCAAAAAGCATGTGCTATGGTCGTACAGTCTCCGCGAGGAGAGGTTCGCAGCCAGCGACATCTTCCGGAGCCATCCGTAGACAGGAGTGCTCTCATGCGACATTGGTTGGCGCTCACCACGTTGGTGCTGGCCCTTCTTGCTGGCCCGGCCTGCAAGAGCAAGCAGACGCTGCCGCCCGTCGCTCCATCTACTCAAGCGGCGGCCATACAACTGGGATTCGCGGCGGGTAGTATGGTCGCCCAGGGGTCGCAGCCGATGGAGCTTCGCAAGGAGTCCGCGCTGGGCTTCGCCCGCAGCGAAGCCGATCTGCTCACCTTCATGGGCCGGCTGCAGCTCTCGGAGACTGATGCGGCCGCCGTCGCGTCCGGCATGCTCGATGGCTTTGCCGATCCGAATCCTGCGCGGGGGTCTCAACTCATCTCCGATGCGATGAACCAGGTGATGGCTCGGCTCGAGGTGAGTCCGTATCCGGAGTTGCTGTGGGCATTCAGAGTGGGATACACGGTCGGCCACATGGCCGAGACCGTCAACGTGCTGACCAGGGGCACACCTCAACCAGAGCACGTCCAGGCTTTCGCGGTCCTGACAGCCAAGGACCGGGAGACACTGCAGGCGGACCTCGACCAGTCGGGCTTGCCGGCCGAGCTTTATGACCCCATCCAGGCCACCAACATTGAAATACGGTCCGTGTCAGACCTGCTTGCGATCACGCGGGCCTGCCGGAAAGTCAAAGGCATGGTGGCCCAGTTGCAGTGAGAATTGGGGCCTGGCCCCTCATGGTTCGCCTGCGAAGACCAGGCTGCAGCAGGTCACCGCGCCCTCGGCCTTTTGCAGCTCCGACACGTCGACAGGCACGACAGTGATTCGGTGTGCTTCGAGACGGGTCCGTGTGCGAGGGAATGACGATGGGTAGATCAGGCGGCCGCCGACAAGCAGACCGTTGGCGGCGTACGGTTCGTCTGGATCGACGTCAATCACCGTGAACTGGCCAAATAGCGACGGGTCGACCCACTGCGGATTGGCGAGCAGCGTCCGATCCGCAACCTGCGTCACGGCCGACTTCAGGTGCAGGCACCCGGTGACCGGCACGGCCGTAACCGTATAGCCGTAAGGCCAGACGACCGCGCGTAACTGCATGATGCCCGACTGATTGCTGCGGCCCGAAAGGCCAATAAACAGCCGGTTGTCCAGGCGCAGCACGTCGCCGCCCTCCAATGTCCCCGGGGCTTCCACAAACCAGATTCGCCGGTAGGCGGCGAGCGCTTCGGCGACAGACATCGTCTCGGATCGTCGCGACTGGACGCCCGGCCTGGTGACAATCGCAATCTCGTCGAGCACGATGGCGGCGTCTTCCACGAAGACCGAATCCGGCAGGGCGGCCTGCGGCGGGAGCGACACCACGTGGCAGCCCAGCGCCGCCAGCGCCTGCTCGTACGCGAGATGCTGCGTGCGTGCGCGGTCCACGTCAATGCGAACGCGCGGCAAGTGCGTGAGCTCACACTCGCCGATCGCGGCGCAGACCTGCCTGGTGATCGCGACGGGCATGGCGCTACGCGTGTGCCTTCTTGTGCTCGTCGATGAGCCGCTGGACCACGTCCGGTTCGGCCAGCGTCGAGGTATCGCCCAGGCCCTCGTACTCCGACGAGGCGATCTTCCGGAGGATGCGGCGCATGATCTTGCCGCTCCGCGTCTTGGGCAGGCCCGAGGCGATGTGGATGACGTCGGGTGCGGCAAACGCGCCGATCGCGTTGCGCACCTGCTGCTTCAGCGCGCCGACCAGTTGCTCCGGGTCGCCGTTCTGATACCCGCTGTTGAGCAGCACGTAGCAGTAGATGCCCGTGCCCTTGATGTCGTGCGGATAGCCGACGACCGCTGCTTCCGCCACCGCTTCGTGCGCCACCAGCGCGCTCTCGATTTCGGCCGTGCCAATCCGATGGCCGGAGACATTCAGCACGTCATCGATACGGCCGGTGATCCAGTAGTAGCCATCTTCGTCCCGCTTCACGCCGTCACCCGTAAAGTAGTACCCGGGGTATGTGCTGAAGTAGGTCTCGCGAAAGCGCTGGTGATCGCCCCACACCGTCCGCGCCTGGCCCGGCCACGGCGACGCCAAGCACAGCGCGCCCGACACGCCATTGCCCTCAAGCGGCTTCGACGTGGTCAGGTCCATGACCACGGGTTTGATGCCGAAGAACGGCAGCGTGGCCGACCCGGGCTTGGTGGGCGTAACGCCCGGCAGCGGCGTAATCAGTACGCCCCCGGTCTCGGTCTGCCACCACGTATCCACAATCGTGCAGCGCTTGTCGCCGCACACGTCGTGGTACCAGCGCCATACCTCGGGATTGATCGGCTCGCCGACCGTGCCGAGGATGCGGAGCGATTCGCGCTTGTACTTCTTGACCCAGCTGTCGCCCGCCTGCGCGAGCGCGCGCAGAGCCGTCGGCGCCGTGTAGAGCACGTTGACGCCGAGGTCGTCCACCACCCGCCAGTAGCGGCCCGGATCGGGGTACAGCGGCGTCGACTCGAACATTACCGTCGTCGCGCCGTTGGCGAGCGGCCCGTACACGATGTAGCTGTGCCCGGTGACCCACCCGATGTCGGCAGCGCAGAAATAGATGTCCCCCGGGTGATAGTCGAAGATCAGCCGGTGCGTGAAAGCGGCGTACACCAGGTAGCCGCCCGTCGTGTGCATCAGTCCCTTGGGCTTTCCGGTGCTGCCCGACGTGTAGAGCACGAAGAGCGGGTCCTCGGCTCCCATCCACGCATTGGTACAGGTGGATCGCTGCTTATGACACTCCTCGTCCAGCCAGTGGTCGCGACCGGCCCGCATCTCCACGTCGCTGTCGGTTCGCCGCGCCACGAGCACGGTTTCGACGAGCGACATGCCCTCGATGGCCCTGTCCACAGTCTTCTTGAGTGGGACCTTCTTGCCGCCGCGCAGACCCTCGTTGGCCGTGACGACGATCTTGCACTTCGCGTCGATGATGCGGTCGCGAAGCGAGTCGGCCGAGAAGCCACCGAATACCACCGAGTGCACGGCACCGATGCGCGCGCAGGCGAGCATCGTATACACGAGATCCGGCATCATCGTCAGGTACACGCACACCCGATCGCCCTTCCGGACACCGTGGCTGAGCAGCACGTTGGCCACGCGGCAGACGTTGTGCTTCAGCTCGCGGTAGCTGATGTGCTGGTACACGCCGGGTTCGTCTTTGACCCAGATGATGGCCGTGTGGTCGCCAAGCTCCGGCAGATGACGATCAATGCAGTTGAACGACGCGTTCAGGCGGCCACCCGAATACCACGAGAAATCGACCTCCTCGTAGTCCGAGTCGAGCACGGATTGCCAGGGATGGAACCAGGTGAGGGCCTTCGCCTGCTCGCCCCAGAACCAGTCCGGGTTGTCGAGCGACAGGCGATAGAGCCGCTGGTACTCCTCCATACTGCGGATGTAGGCACGCTCAGCGATATGAGGTTTAACGGGGTAGACGTCACTCTGGTTCTTCATGGGGGCTCCTCTACTCCGCGCCAATACCGAGGTACGTTCGCAGTTTCTGGTCGTCGAAGGCCGTCTCGGCGCTATCTTCCTTCGTCATCAGCGACACCAGAATTGCCACGATGAACGAGACGCTCATCGAGACGATCGCCGGATTCCGGAGCGGGAAGTACGCCGTCGTGTTCTTGAGCACGTCGACCTGGATCGTCGGGCTCAGGATGATGAGCAGCACGGTGAGAATCGACCCGGTAAGGATCGACGCCACCGCGCCGGCCGTCGTGAACTTGCGCCAGACAATCGACAGCAGCAGTGCCGGGAAGTTTGCGCTGCAGGCAATCGCAAAGGCGAGGCCGACCATGTACGCGACGTTCTGCCCCTTGAAGACCACGCCCAGCAGCACGGCGACGATGCCGAAGAACACCGTGGACCAGCGCGCCACCCGCTCCTGCTCGCGCTCGGTCGCCTTGCCCTTCTTGAGGACGTGCGCGTAGATGTCGTGCGAGAGCGCCGACGCGCCGGCCAGTGTGAGGCCGGCCACGACCGCGAGGATCGTCGCGAAGGCCACCGCGGCAATGAAACCCAGGAACGGCGTGCCGGCCAGGCTCTCCGCCAGCAGCGGCGCGGCCATGTTCCCGCCCGTGTCGATCCTGGTGATCAGTTCCCGGCCGACCAGCGCCGCCGCGCCGAAGCCGACAATCGGGATGATGATGTAGAAGTAGCCGATGAACCCGGTCGCGTACAGCACTGACGTGCGCGCGGTCTTCGCATCAGGCACGGTGTAGAACCGCATCAGGATGTGCGGCAGACCCAGCAGGCCAAGCATCAGAGCGATCCCCAGCGAGACCACATCCCACGCGTTCGACACCTGCCCCCCCGGTTCGAGAGCAGCCTGTCCGTACTTGGACACCACCGCGGAGTAGAGGTGGCCGGGGTTGAAACTGAACTGGGCTAGAACCATCACGGTAAGGATCGTGACACCGCCGAGCAGCAGCACGGCCTTGATGATCTGGACCCACGTGGTCGCGATCATCCCACCAAACAGCACGTACGCCAGCATGATGGCACCGACGATGATCAGGGCCGACTCGTACGAGATGCCGAACATCAGCGTGATCAGGTTGCCAGACCCGACCATCTGAGCACTCGTGTAGAAGAGCACCGTCAGCACGCCGCCAATGGCGGACGCAATGCGGACCGGCGTCTGCCGAAGCCGGAAGGCCACGACGTCGGCAAAGGTGTACTTGCCGAGATTGCGCAGCGGTTCCGCGACCAGGAACATCAGCGCGGGCCAGCCGACCAGCCAGCCGGTGGCGTAAATCATGCCGTCATAGCCTTTGAGAGCCACCATGCCCGCAATGCCGAGAAACGACGCGGCGCTCATGTAGTCGCCCGACAGCGCCAGGCCGTTCTGCAGCGCGCTCACGCTATGGTCGGCCGCATCGAACTCCTTGGTGGAACGCGTTCGTCTTGCCGCCCAGTAGGTGATCGCCAGGGTGATGACGATGATGACCAGGAAGAACGCAATGGCCTCCGTTGTGGGGGTGCCGAGGGTCGTTTGCATCTCCTGCGTCTCCGGGCGGATTCCGGCGTGGCACTCAGAGTCGAGCGGCGCCTACTGGACCTTGCTCTTCAGGTCGCGAACTTCCGGGTCGTGCACACTGTTGGCCCACGCCACGTAGACGGCGGTCAACACCCACGACAGCACGATGACCGCCACCCCGAGCGGGATCCCGAGCGTCGTCACCTCGCCAATCTTCTGCGCCATCAACGGTTTGTCCACCGCGATGAGCACGATGTAGCCGTAGTAGATCACGAACAGCGCAATGGTGAGGATGACCGAGAAGGTCCATCGCTTTGCCACCATGCGCTTGAACTCTGGCGAGTCCAACATCTGGCGGGCGGCCTGTTTCATTCCAACCTCCGAACGCAAGAACCAAGAACCGCGACGTCAGCCGAGACTATGCTTTGCCGCCGAGGCGCGTCAAGGTGACGAGGCCGCTCCAGCGAGTCCACTCTGATGGCAAGCGCCTTCCATCCGGTAGTACACTGCCCGCTCAAGGTATCCACAACAGGAGGTCTGCTATGCCCGGTCCACGGGTTCTGTCCGTTGCCGCCGCTTTTCTGCTGGTCGGTCTGGCCGTCAGCGCGTCCGCCCAACCGCCTGCCGCCCGCCGCGGTGATGCGGGGCCGTTGCCAACGATTGAAGAGAAGACCGCCAACATGAAGAAGCTGGACGGGTACTTCCCGCTGTACTGGGACGACAGAACGGGCCAGCTCTGGCTCGAGATCTCGCGGTTCAACACCGAAGTGCTGCACAACGTCGGTTATGCGTCCGGGCTGGGATCAAACGACATCGGCATCGACCGCGGGGCGCTGGCCGGCAACCGGATCGTGTTCTTCGAGCGCGTGGGCCCGAAGGTGCTGATGGTCCAGCCGAACAACAAGTTCAGGGCCCTGACGATCAACCAGCTCGAGGTCAAGGACGTGCGCGATGCGTTCGCGCGGTCGGTGCTGTGGGGCTTCACCGCCGCCGCCGAATCGTCTGGCGGCCGTGTGCTGGTTGATGCCACCGACTTTCTCGTGCGCGACGCGACAAACATGGGCGCGCGACTGCGGCCAGGCAGCTATCGCCTCGATTCGACGCGCAGCACGATCTCGATGCCGGCGACACAGAACTTCCCGAAGAACACTGAGATTGAAGTCGAGCTGACTTTCACACTCCAGCCTGGCGCCGGGGGTGGAGGAGGATTTGGCGGCGGTGGTGGCAGGGGCGGCGGCGCTGGCGGTGAGTTCCTTGAGGGCGTGGGCGCCGTGGCGTCGACCGGCGAGGCGGCGAGCATCCGCGTTCATCATTCGCTGGTCGAGTTGCCCGACGGCAACTACAAGCCGCGCGTGTGGGACGTGCGGTCGAGTTTCGGCGAGCTTGCCTTCGAGGACTACGCGGCGCCGCTCGGCCAATCGATGACGGTTCGTTATCTGCGACGCCACCGCCTCCAGAAGGTGGATCCGAAAGCCAGGATCAGCGACCCGGTGAAGCCCATCATCTACTACGTCGATTCGGGCGCGCCCGAGCCGATTCGGACGGCGCTCCTCGAGGGCGGGCGCTGGTGGAATCAGGCATTCGAAGCTGCTGGCTACCGCTACGCTTTTCGGGTTGAGTTGCTGCCCGACGGCGCCAATCCGCTCGACATCCGCTACAACGTGATCAACTGGGTGCACCGATCGACGCGAGGCTGGAGCACGGGCGGATCGGTCACCGATCCGCGCACCGGCGAAATCATCAAGGGCGTGGTCGAACTGGGATCACTGCGCGATCGCCAGGATTACCTGATTGCCGAAGGTCTGCTCGCACCCTACAAGACGGGCACCGAACAGGCGCCGGAGCTTCGCGACTGGGCCATTGCCCGCATCCGGCAACTCTCCGCGCACGAGATCGGCCACACGCTCGGCCTCGACCACAACTACTACGACAGCGACATGGGCCGGATCTCGGTCATGGACTATCCGTTTCCGCTCGTGACGCTCAAGACGGACGGCACCCTCGACTACTCGAAGGTCTACGCCGTCGGGATGGGCGAGTGGGACAAGGTGGCTATCACGTATGGTTACCAGGACTTCCCCGCTGGCACGGACGAACCAAAGGCGCTTGCCGCCATCCTGGACGAGGCGTGGAAGAAGGATCTGCGGTTTCTGACGAACCAGGACCTGGGCGCGCATCCGAGGGTTGATCAGTGGTCGAACGGCACGGACTCGGCGGCCGAGTTGAACCGGCTGATGGACATCCGCCGCGTGGCGCTCAAGAACTTCGGCGAGAACGCCATCAAGAAGGGTGAGCCGCTGGCGCTGATGGAAGAAGCGCTGCTGCCGGTGTATCTGCATCACCGCTATCAGGTGGAGGCCGCGGCCCATACGCTGGGGGGCCAGCACTACATCTACGCCATGCGGGGCGACGGACGCGAACCGTTCACGTGGGCGTCGGGCCCCGAACAGCGAGCCGTGCTGAGGGCGCTGCTGGCCACGCTGAAGCCGTCGGAGCTGGCGCTGCCGGAATCCGTCGTGAAGCGGTTGCCGCCTCGGCCGTCCGGCTATCGCATGCACCGCGAGCTGTTCCCACGCTACACCGGCATGACGTTCGACGTCATCTCTCCGGCCGCTGTCGCCGCCTACCACACGATATCGAACATCCTCGACGACCAGCGCGCCGCGCGCATCGTCGAGCAGCACGCCGTCGATCCGACGCTGCCCGGGCTTGACGAAGTCATCAACGAGGTCCTCACGGCCACGTTCGGAGCCACGCCGGCGACGGCGTACGAAGCTGAGGTCGCGCGGGCCGTTCAGCGCGTGGTGGTGGACGAGTTGATGGGACTCGCGGCAAGCGCGGAAATGCCCCAGGTTCGCGCGATAGCCACCCTGAAGCTGTCGCGAAAGTTCAACGAACTGGCGAAGCTCACGCCATCGGATGATGGCGAGGCCGCGCACGTGGCGCTGCTCGGTCTGGACATCAAGCGATTCCTGGACAATCCGGAGAGCTACAAGCGGCCCGCGCCGCCAGTCGTGCCGCCCGGCGCACCCATCGGGGACACGCCGTACGATTGGATCCGCAGGTAGCCGCTCGCCCCGGGGCCTGACCCCGTTTTGCGGGATGGCGCGCGGGCCTCGCGGTGATCGCCAGGTTACGGGACGGTAACAGCCGCGAAATATTAACTGGGACGGGTTCATTGCCCGCGCGATTCGTGGATAATGAGCCCGTCCCTCGTTTGTTGCGCGCCGGATCGGAGAGGCCACTCCGCCGGCGGGCCGAATACCGTTCTTCCATCCTGGGGTCTGTCATGTCATCCATGCGCGCGTCGTTCCATCCTCGGACCGGTCTGCCTGTCCGCCGGCTGGCCGTCGGCCTGTTTTGCGTGCTGCTGGCGCTTGCAGTCGTCCACGCGGCGATTGGAATTCCCACAGGGACGCCATACTCGCAAACGTTCGACACGATCGGCACGACAGCGACCGCAGCGCTCCCGGCCGACTTTCGAGCGGACCGCACCACCACCACTACGTCCAGCGACATGCGCAAGGTCGGCACGTTTGCGGCTGCAGGTACAGCCACGACGCAGGTGGGCGGCGCCAGCCTGGGCTCGTCGGTCACTAACGGCATCTATAACTTCGGATCGGGAACGACGCCCACCGGGCCCGATCGGGCGATCGGGTTTCTCGCCTCTTCGGGTGGGACTGCGAGCGGCAACCTCTACGCGCAACTCACGAACAACACCGGCGGACCGCTGTCCGGCCTCCAGATTTCCTACGACGTCGAGAAATACCGCAACGGCTCGAACGCGCAGGGCTTCCGCATCCAGCTCTTCTATTCGACCGACGGCACGAGTTGGACCAACGCCGGATCGGACTTCCTCACCGCTTTTGCGGCCGACGCGAACAACAACGGCTTCGCAACCGCGCCCGGCGCGACGGTCAGTGTGACCAACAAGACGCTGTCGGTCGCCATTCCCAGCAACGCCGCGTTCTACCTCGCGTGGAATTACTCGGTGTCCAGCGGTTCGACGGTAACCAACGCACAGGCCCTCGCGATCGACAACGTCTCCATTGTCGGCGTTCCCGGCGGCGACGCCGCGCCCAGCGTCAGCAGCACCACGCCCGCCGCGAGCGCGACCAACGTCTCGGTCAACTCGACCATCGCCATCAACTTCAGCGAGAGCGTGACGGCGTGGGCGAGCGCGTTCAGTCTCGAATGTCCGGGTGGTTCTCCACAGGCGTTCACGCAAACGGCATCGCCCGCCACCACGTTCACGCTGACGCCGACCTCGCCGCTGCCGGCCGGCGCGACGTGCGCCGTGAAAGTGACGGCCGCTCAGGTCACCGACACAGACACCGTCGATCCGCCCGACAACATGGTGTCGGACTACAGCTTCACGTTCACGACGGCGAGTCCGGCCGACGCGGCGCCGTTCGTGACCAGCACGACGCCGGCCAACGGGGCCGTGAATGTTGCGGTCGCCTCGCCGATCGTGATCAACTTCAGCGAGAGCGTGACGGCGAGCCCCGCGGCGTTCTTGCTTGTGTGCGGGGGCGTTCCCCAGGCACTCGGGCAGAGCGTCGGGCCGTCGGCTTCGTACACGTTGACGCCCACGGTGGCCCTTCCGTACAACGCGTCCTGCACGGTGTCGGTCGCGGCCAACCAGATCTCCGACACCGACACGAACGATCCGCCCGACAATCCGACCTCGAACGTGACGTTCTCCTTCACGACGCCACCCCCTGGCGCCGGCAAGGTGATGATCAATGAGGTCGACGCGGACACGCCAGGGTCGGACACCGCGGAGTTCGTCGAGCTCTACGACGGCGGCGTCGGCAATACGCCGCTCGATGGCCTCGTCGTCGTCTTTTTCGACGGCACGTCGACCGGCTCTGGCAACCAGTCGTACGCGGTGTTCGATCTCGACGGCTACACCACGGACGCGAATGGCTACTTCACGATGGGGAACCCCGGGGTCCCTGGCGTGAGCCTGTTCTTCGACCCCGGAGCGTTCGGGCTGCTCCAGAACGGCCCTGACGCTGTCGCGCTCTACATCGGACACGCCAGCGAGTTTCCCAACGGCACGGCCGTGACGACGACGAATCTTCAGGACGCGATCGTCTACGGCACGGACGACCCCAGCGCGTCGGGGCTTCTGCCGCTGTTGAATGCCGGCCAGAAGATCGTGAACGAAAATGCGACCGGGAACAGCCAGACGCAGTCGAGCCAGCGTTGCCCGGCCGGCATGGGCGGCTTCCGAAATACGTCGCAGTACTATCCGGGCACGCCAACGCCCGGAACCGCCAACAGCTGCCCGGCGCAGCGGCCGGCGAGCGACGTGGTGATCAGCCAGATCTATGGCGGCGGCGGCAACACCGGCGCCACCTACGCCAACGACTACGTCGAGCTGTACAACCGCGGCAACGCACCCGCAGACCTCACCGGGTGGTCGCTGCAGTACGCCTCGTCGACGGGAAGCGGCTGGGACTTCAACAAGCAGCCGCTGGGCGGCACGATCGCGCCCGGCAAGTACTACCTGATCGCACTGGCGTCCGGAGGCGCGAACGGCGCGACCCTGCCCGACGCGAATATCTCCGGCCAGATCAACATGGCGGCGGGAAGCGGCAAGATTGCTCTCGTCAGCAGCTTCACCACCTTGACCGGCAACTGTCCGATTTTCGACCCGACCATCGCGGACCTCGTCGGCTACGGCAGTGCCGACTGCGGCGAAGGTTCGACCACGACGTCGGCGGGCAGCAATACGACGGCGCTCTTCCGTAAGAACAACGGCAGCCTCGACACCGACAACAACGCGAACGACTTCGACGCGCCGGCGGCGCCGAATCCGCGCCGCACGGCTCCCATCGTCGAGCTTGGTCCGAACGTGCTGAGCACTGACCCACGCTCGAACGGTGTCAACGCGCCGCGCGATGCCACGATCCAGGTGACCTTCACGGAGCCCGTTGACGTGGACTCCGGCTGGTTCACGCTGACGTGCGCGACGAGCGGTTCGCATTACAGCGCCACGTTCGCCGCGGGCTTCGGCGGCAAGGATCACTACATCACGCCGAACGACAACTTCACCGCCGGCGAGCAGTGCACGGTCACGATTCTGAAGGACCGGGTCCACGACCAGGATTTCGACGACAGCGCTCCCAACACCGACACACTGCCGGCTGATTACTCGTGGGTCTTCACGGTGGCGACGGGCACGGAGCCGCCGTATCCGGCCAGCGTCCACCTCACCATGGGCAACCCCACCGCTGCGGGCTCCGATCCATCGAACTACCTGATGGAAAAGCCGGAGTTCGCACTGTCCTACAACAAAGATCTCGGCCGCCCGAACTGGGTGAGCTGGCACCTCTCAGACGAGTGGATCGGTACGCTGACGCGCGTGGACACGTTCCGTCCCGACCCGCAGGTCCCGCCGGACTGGTATCGCGTGCAGTCGTTCGACTTCTCGGGCAGCGGCTTCGATCGCGGCCACATGGCGCCAAACGCCGACCGCGACAAGGAAACGTCGATCCCAATCAACCAGGCGACGTTCCTCATGTCGAACATGGTCGCGCAGGCGCCCGGCGCCAACCAGGGCCCGTGGACGAAGTTCGAAAGCTACCTCCGCACGCTGGTCGAGCAACAGGATGAGCTCTATATCGTGTCGGGCCCGGCCGGTGTAGGCGGCACAGGCAGCCTCGACGGCGTGACGACGACGCTCGCCGGTCGCCACGTCACCGTTCCGTCCGCGACCTGGAAGGTGGCGCTGGTGCTGCCCAAGGCCAGCGGCGACGACCTATCGCGCGTCAGCTGCTCGACGCAAACGATTGCGGTGATCATGCCCAACCAGCACAGCATTGGAAGTGATCCCTGGCAGAACTACCTGACGACCGTCGATGCTGTGGAGGCGTTGACTGGGTACAACTTCTTCTCCAATCTCCCGGAGCCCTATCAGCGGTGCATCAAGGCGGGCACGAACGGCAACAACCCGCCGCTCGTGAAGGGCAATCAGACGATCAGCTTCCCGCAGCCGCCGGACGGCACCTACGGCGGTGCGCCGTTCACGGTGTACGCCACCGGCGGCGCATCGGGGAACCCGGTGACGTTTACGGCGTCGGGTGCCTGCGCTTCCACCGGGTCTTACGGCGCGACCATCACGACCCTCGGGGTGGGCTCGTGCACCGTCACGGCATCACAGGCAGGCAGCGACATTTACAATGCCGCCGCCGACGTCGTGCGGACGTTCACGATCAACAAGGCGGCGGCCGCGATTGCCGTCACTGGCTACAGCGGCACGTATGACGGCGCGCCGCACGGCGCGACCGGGTCCGCCGCCGGAGTGAGCGGCGAAGACCTTGGCGGTCTGCTGCATCTCGGTCCGACGTTCACGAATGCACCGGGCGGCACTGCGCACTGGACGTTCGACGGCAACGCCAACTACTCCGTCGCGAGCGGCGATGTTGCGATCGAGATTGCCAGAGCGACCCCAGCGTTTACGGCGCTCTCGTCGCCGACGATCGAGGCGGGAAGCGCGTCGACTGTGATCGGGGGCACGCTCGCGTTCGGCGCGCTTGTCCCGACCGGGACGGTGGCCGTCACGCTCAATGGCGTCACCCTGAACGCGCCCGTCGCGGCAAGCGGACAGTTCAGCGCAACGTTCGTGGCCGGATCGCTGTCGGTGGCGTCCAGTCCCTACGTCGTGTCGTTCGCATATGCCGGCGACACGAACTTCAATGGTGCGGCGGGGTCGTCGTCGCTTATCGTCGTCGACACGACGGCGCCGACGATCGACGCGCACGCGAATCTCACGGCGGCGGCCACGTCCGGGTCGGGCGCGGTGGTGACCTACGCCGCCCCGTTGTCGCACGACGCCGTTGACGGCAATGTGCCGGCGACCTGCGCGCCGGCCTCAGGCTCGACGTTCCCGCTCGGGACGACGACCGTCACGTGCAACGCGACGGACGCGCACGGCAATGCCGCGGCGGCCGTGACGTTCACCGTCACCGTGTCGGACACGACGGCGCCGGTCCTGACGCTGGCCGGCGGCAACCCCATGACCGTCGAAGCCGGCGGCACCTTCGTTGACCCGGGTGCGACCGCGACCGATACGGCCGCCGGAAATCTGACCGCCGCGATTGTGGTCTCGGGCGCTGTCGACACGGCGCACGTGGGGACGTACCAGATCACGTATACCGTGTCGGACGGCTACAACACGGCGTCGGTCACGCGCACCGTCATCGTCGTGGATACCACGTCGCCTGTCCTGTCGGCGGTCTCACCGACCGAGTCGATACTGTGGCCTCCAAACCACCAGTTCATCACGGTCGGCCTTGGCTACACGTTCGCCGACAACAGCGGCGCGGCGGCATGCTCGGTCGGCGTCCTGAGCAATGAGCCGGTGAATGGAACAGGGGACGGCGACACGGCGCCCGACTGGCAGGTGATCGATGGCACAACCATCCAGTTGCGCGCCGAGCGGGCCGGCGGAGGGTCCGGTCGCGTCTACACCATCAGCGTCACCTGTCGCGACGCGTCGGGCAACACGGCGACGAAGAGCACAACGGTGAGCGTGCCCCACGATAAGGGCAAGTAGATACCTGGGGACGGGTGAGTTATCCACAGATCGTGTGGAAGACTCACCCGTTCCCTTTTTCACATCTCAACCCTGACCCATCGGCCCCCGACGACCCCTCCCATCCACTCCCAAGCTGTGACTTTTTTCTGATTTCGCCGGCATTGGCCGCTTCGGCCTCATCGTGCGACGACGGCTGCCGATTACCGAAACGGCGAGGTGATCTGCCCGAGAGGATTCGTCATGGCACAGAAAGTCGTTCCGTGGGTGTTGATTCGTCTGGATGCGTCGGTGCTGGGCATTGAATCGTCGTCGGTCCGGGAGATGCTGCTCCTCCCGCGCACGACGGCGATCCCGAAGGCCAGCCCGGAGATTCGCGGCGTCATCACGCTCCGAAACCGCGCGATCCCAGTTGTCGACCTGCGTAGGCTGCTCGGGATGCCTTCTCTTGGGGAAGACGCGGCCAAGCTCAACGCGTTGCTCGTCCAGCACGCCGAAGACCACCGGCGGTGGCTCGCGGAACTTGAAGCGTCGGTCAAAGAGAACCGGGAATTCAAGCTGACGCTCGATCCGCACCAGTGCGCGTTTGGGAGGTGGTACGACGCGTTCAAACCAACAAGCGTCGTTCTGGAAAGTCACCTGAAGCGGTTCGATCATCCGCACAAGGAGATCCACGCCCTGGGCCACACGGTCGGCGGGATGGTCAAGGCCGGTCGATTCGACGAGGCCCACGCGCTTATCGATCAGGCGCATCGGGGCACGCTCGCGACGCTGATGCAGTTGTTCGACGAAACGCCCAAGATCCTCGCAGAGATGAATCGGGAGATGGTGATCGTCCTTCGGGACGACCACTGTGTCGTCAGCGTAACCGCCGACGCCGTGGAGTCGGTCGAAGCCATCAGGCCTGACACGGTCGCGGAGATCCAGTTGCCGAACGGATCGCGCGGCTCGGGCCCTGTGACACGCACGGCCAGAACCGCCAAGACCGACAAGCTGATTCTGATTTTGGACGCCAGGCACCTGTTGAGCGAATTCTCGAACGTTCCGGTACCGGCTGCGGCCCCGGGAATGGCTCACGCGACGGCTGCGTAGCCGAGGGAAATGCATCGGGGTTCGGGGTTCGGGGGGTATGACGGGCGATTTCCTGGGAACGCCCGGGCCGGGCTCCAGCCCGGCATGCCACCGGCCACGCTGGAGCGTGGCGACCCCAGGACGCCAGTCTGAGGCCTTCTGCTGCCTACCTCACCACGATCTCCGCCAGTCCCGCCTGTTTCAGCTTCGCGTTCAGGGCCGGCAGATCGTTTTTCTTGATCTGCTCCCACTGCGCCAGGAGCGGTGTGAGCGCGTCGGTCAAGCCGCGTGCCGCAGTCACGTTCTGACTGGGCGGCGCGGCGTCGGCTTCCTGAAGCAGGCCGAACATCAAGGCGAATTCGCCGTTCAGTCGTCCGAGATCGCGCCGCACCGGTCCGGCGCCGCGCGCGCCCCTTTGCCCGGTCGCCTGCCCAGCCAGCGGCGCCAGTTTCTCCTCCACCACGGCAAAGGCAGCCACCACGGGACCTGTCGCCATCTTCTCTTTCGCCGCATTCAACTGCGCGCGGAGCACGGCAGCCTGTTGGAGCACGTCAGCTGTCTGTCTGACGCCGTCGTACATCTGCATCGACAATGTGAACTGCTGCTGCAATCCTGCGAGCGACGTCTTGACGCGCGGATCCATCTTCACGGTCAACGGCTGCTTGAAGCTCCGGCCGGCGACAGTCAACCTCACCGTATACACGCCGGGCAGCACAAATGGCCCCCGCGGTTCGCGCGGTGTGTTCCGGAAGATCGCGGAGATCGGATACTCGAACTCAGAGACCGCAGGCGGTGCCAACCGAACGTCCCATGTGAAGCGGTGCAGCCCGGCCGCTGCTGAGAGCACCTGTGGCGGCCGGATCCAGTAGTCGGGGATGTTGCGACCCTCAATCGGCGCCTCCGGCACATCGTCGCTCGAGTGTTTCCTCACGACCTTGCCGGCGCCATCGAGAATCTCGAGCGTGACCGGCCCGGCCGCGGCGGTCTTCAGGAAGTAGTTGATGATGGCGCCATCGGGCGGGTTCTGCCCCGCTGGTTCGTCGGGCGGCAACGGCGTGTCGGTGTTCTTGTTCCAGCGGAAGCGCCACGCGTCCTGCGGTTTGAATAGATGCGCGTCGGCCGCCATCACCTGTTCGCTGATCTGCCGCAGGGGGTTGATGTCGTCGAGAATCCAGAATCCCCGTCCGTGCGTCGCGACAACAAGATCGTCATCCTTCACTACCAGGTCGCGCACAGAGGTGGCCGGCATGTTCAGGCGCAGCGACCGCCAATGGTCGCCGTCATCAAACGACACGTAGACGGCCTGCTCGGTACCAGCAAACAGCAGTCCCTTGCGCTTCGGGTCCTCGCGCACCACGCGGACGATGCCCCCATCCGGAATGCCGCTGGTGATGTGCGTCCACGTCTTGCCGCCATTGTGCGTGCGATAGATGTGCGGACGCACGTCGTCGAGCCGCATCGTGTCGATGGCAGTGTAGGCCGTCAGTTCGTCGACGTGTGAGGCGTCCATGATTGACACCTTCGCCCACGGTTTCAGATCCGGTGGCGTCACGTCCTTCCAGGTCAGGCCCCCATCCGCCGTCGTGTGGATCAGGCCATCGTCGGTGCCCACCCAGATCCGGCCGAGCCTGAGCGGAGAGGGCGCAATCGTGTAGATCACGCCACGCTGGGACACGGCCGATGCCGCGGCCGCCAGGTACTTCCCGACATTGGGTGGGATCTCCCATGACTTGCGCGTCAGATCACCGCTCACCTGCGCCCACGACTGGCCGCCGTTGACGGTCTTCCACAGCGTGTTCGACGCGAAGAAGAGCACGCGCGGGTCGGCCTGTGAAAACACCACCGGTGCCGTCCGCACAGTTCGATAGTCGTCGCCGCGCAGCGGCTTCGGGCCGACGTTCTGCACCTGGCCGGTGCGCCGGTCATAGCGCGTCAGCTTGCCCCCGTAGACGAAGTTGGCGTTCAGGGGATCGGGCACGGCATAGCCGTACTCCTCCACGCCCACCGGGTGCCACTCGCGGAACGTGATCTGCCCGTCATCGCCGCGGGTCTGCACACACGCTGATCCGCTGTCCTGCTGGCCACCGCACACACGATACGGAAAGTCGTTGTCTGTGTTGACGTGGAACATCTGCGCCGTCGGCTGAGTGTACCAACTGCTCCAGGTCGCGCCGCCGTTCACGGTGATGACGGCCCCCTGGTCGACGGTGAGCGCCATGATGTCGGGGTTGTCCGGGTTGATCCAGATGCGCTGGTAGTCGTCGCCGCCTGGCGCACCGCGGATACCCGTAAACGTCTTGCCGCCATCGGTCGACTTCCACGTCACGATGGTTGGGACAAAGACGATGTCCGGGTTGCGCGGGTGGACGCGCACATCGGTGGCATCCGAGGGCCGCGCCACGACGCGCTGGTCGTCGCACACCCGATACCAGCTCTCCCCGGCATCGTCTGATCGGTAGAAGCCGCTCTGGCGTGCCTCGACAACCGCGTAGAGACGGCGGGGATCGCTCGGCGCGACGGTAATGCCGATGCGGCCGAGTCCCTCGGCGTTGGTCGGGAGGCCTTTGGTGAGCGACTTCCACGTGTCACCGCCATCGGTCGACTTGAACAGGCCGCCGCCCGGGCCGCGCCATTCCGCGTTTTCCCAGGGGCCGTGACGCGCCTCCCAGAGCACGGCGTAGACCGTGTCGGAGTTGGTCGGATCGAAGGCGAGATCAACGCCTCCCGTGTTCTCGTCCTTGTAGAGCACTTTCTGAAACGTCGTGCCGCCGTCGACCGAACGGAAGATGCCTCGTTCCTCGTTCGGGCCGTAGGGATGGCCGAGCACGGCCACAAACAGCCGGTTCTGGTCGCGTGGGTCGACGATGATCTGCGGAATCTGCTGGCTGTCGCGCAGGCCCAGGTGCGTCCACGATCTGCCGCCATCGTTGGATCGGTAAATACCATCGCCGGTGGACAGGTCGGGGCGCTGCATGCCCTCGCCGCTGCCGACATAGATCCGATTGGGGTTCGAGGGCGCCACGGCGATCGCGCCTGCCGATCCGGTTGGCTGGTCATCGAACATCGAAACCCACGTCCGCCCGTAGTCCGTCGTCTTCCACACGCCACCGTTCACCGGGCCGATGTAGAACACGTTTGGCTGTGACGGCACGCCCGCGAGTGCCTTGGTACGGCCGCCGCGGAAGGGGCCGATGTGACGCCATCGGATCTCGCTGAACAGTCCGGGCGCAAACGGCACGTCGGCCACTGGGCCTGAATCGGCGGCCGTTGCGGCGGTTGGGGAGGCGCTCTTCCGATCTGGCGGCGCTCCGCTCTTCTGTGTTGTCGCGCCAAGATCCGAAATCAAGGCAAGCGCTGTCGCCACGACGACCGATGACCATACGACAAACCGCACTGAACGCATCGGTCCCTCCCGGTTGAGTTTACCCTTCGACCCGAGTTGAGCGGCACACCAGGCAGCCTTCTCCGAAGCCGTGAGACGAGGGCCTACCCTTCAGCTGCCTTCCTCCACTGAAGTGAGCTCAGGGCTTACGTGTTCGTTCGTCCCTGCTCAGCCGCGATACGTCCGGCCTGTTCCGCGCACGTCGCACACAGTCGTGCCCCGACGCGCAGCATGAACGCCTCATCTTCGGTGACCGGCGCGCCACACCAGGCGCAGGCTTCCGTGGGAACCGATGCGACGGCGGATTCCGCCACGAGACCTGGCGTAAGAAAGTGGAACTCGCCCTCAATTACGCCCGCTATCCGGCCTGCGTCGGCGCCCGCCGGGGCGTTGATGAAGGCTTGCGCCCTGTCAAGGTTGGCGACATCAAAGACGAAGAACACGTTGTTGGGATCCTCGATGTCGCGCCAGAGATTCGTGAGCGACAGTCCCGCTTCGCGATGCGCTGGCGCATGCGAGTCGAAGACGGCCTTCCAGGTGGAAAAGTCGGCCACGCGGTTTCGACAGAACAACACCGTCATCTCTCAACTCCCGAGAACCACGTCCACGCGGGCGGTTGGACGGCCTCGATGCCTGATATCGCGTCAGTGTAACGTAGTCACGCATTTTCATGGATCCACAGACCGCCCTCATGACATCCTCCGGTGCTCGGCGGCATAATGGAGCCGTCGCTCGCGGGCTTGAGCGCCAACCGGCCGAGGAGGGCATTCATGGACCAGCAGCTTGCAGCGTTTATCGACCATGCCCGGGCCAAAGGCATGGACCATGCAACGATTCGCATGCTCCTGTTGTCGGCGGGGTGGAAGGAAAAGGACATCGCTCGGGCACTCACGGCGCAGGCGCTCGATGTCCCGGTGCCGACACCGCCCGATCTCGGCGGCGCGCGCGAAGCGTTCATGCTCGTGTTGACGTTTGCCGCGCTCTACACGGCCGTCAGCTACGCGCTGACGCTGATTTTCAGCTACGTCGACCTCAAGCTGCCGGATCTGGCGACCACACCGTACGCGCAACTGCAGTCGGAAGCCGATCGGGCGGTCATCCCCGTGGCCATGGCCGCGGTGTTCGTGGCGTTCCCGCTGATGATATGGTTGTCGTCGACGCTCCTGCGCGAGATGAGAGCCATGCCCGACAAGGCGCGCAGCCCGCTTCGGCGCCAACTGACCTACCTCACGTTGTTCCTGGCGGCCGGCATGATGGCCGTCGACGTGATCATGCTGGTCGCGTACCTGCTGCAGGGGGAACTCTCAACCAGGTTCCTGCTCAAGGTTGCAGCCGTGCTGATAGTGGGCGGCGCATGCTTCACCTACTACCTCAAGTCGCTCAAGATGTCGCACGACCAGATGCAGAAGACCACGTTCCACCGGTGGTTCGGCTGGAGTACGTCCATCATCGTAGCGGCGAGTCTTATTGGCGGCCTGTTCGTCGTGGGACCGCCGGCGACCGAACGGCTCAGGCGGTTCGACGCCCAGCGGGTCGGCGACATCAAGATCATCTCCGAAGAGGTGTTCAACGTGTCGGTCGGACCAGCCTGGCGCAACCCTGCCACGCCTCTCACGTTGAAGCAACCACTGCCCCGGTCGCTCGACGAGGTGCTGGCGGCGGCACGGCAGCGCCGACCACGCATCTCCGATCCGAAGACGGGAACAGCCTACGAGTATCAGGTACTGGGGGAATCCACGTTCCGGGTGTGCGCCACCTTCGAGCAGGCACGCGACGAAGCCGGAGATGTGGCCTGGAATCATCCGGCGGGACGCCGCTGCTTCGACTTTGACGCGCTGAACCCGCGCCGGTGACTATCTATTTCTGTTTCGCAAACAGGACGCCCCGGATTCTGCCGGCGTCGACGGTGAGGCCGGCGACTCGGCCGCCAGCATCCCGTTCGAAACGAAGCGTCGAACCGGCGCCGCGGAACTCGTCGCGCGCGCCCGCCTGCAGGGGTACTCTGGTTCGCTGCACCCCGCGCGTCAGCCATAGAAACTCGCCGCCCTCGACCGACACCCGGTACATCGTCTCGAGTTCGTCGCTGTAGTAGGCGCCGGCAAATCCCGCGGTTTCCGCCGCGTTGTAGGCGGTCGGTGGCCCGGCCGCCGCTGCCCCGCGTTGAGCCGATGTTCCAGTTGGCGCCGGTGGCGGCTGCGTGAACACGTCCTTCAGATAGACGTCGGCCACGCGCCGACTCAGGGCGGCCGGATTGATCGCGCTCGCGTTGCAGAGCAGCGCCGCCGAAAAGTGCTGCCCGCGAAAACGGATGATGTGCGCCCGAAAACCTCCGAGCGCGCCCGCGTGTTCCACAATCGGCAGCCCCCGGTAGGTGCCGACCTGCAGCCCCCACGCGTAGACGAGCGGGCTTCCGCCGTTGAGCTTGCCTGGCGTCTCCAGTTGCGCGATGACGTCGCGGCCGCCGACACGGCCTGTATAGAAATTCTCGTCCCACGCAAGCAGTTCGTGGACGCTCGTGAAGAGCCCGCCGGCGCCGGCTCGCTCGTTCTGAGGCGTGTTGAGTCGAATGGCCCCGAGCGCAGTCCGATCGTAGGCCAGGGCGCGATTCTTCACGAGCCTGCCCAGATCTGTATGGAAGTGCGTCGCCGTCATGCCGAGGGGCGCGAAGATATTTGCGGCCGCGAACTCCGCGAAGCTGGTATGCGCCGCGCGTTCGACCAGCAGGGCGAGCATGGCGTAGCCCGAATTCGAATAGAGATGCTCATCGCCCGGCTTGAAGTTGAGCGCCTTCTGGCGCGCGAGGATCCGCAGCACGGCATCGTTGTCGAACGCATCCTCGTCGCGCCGGCCGGCGATCGACATCAGCGTGTTGATGTCGCGAAGGCCGCTCGTGTGATGGATGAGATGCCTCACCGTGATCGGCGAGCCATAGTCCGGAAGCTCGGGAATCAGCTTCCTGATGTCATCATCAAGGCCGAACAGCCCTTGCTTGATGGCGAGCGCCACGGCCATCGCCGTAAACTGCTTCGACACCGATCCGGCATAGAACATCGTGTCGGCCGCGATCGGCACGTTGTGCTCGATATCGGCGGAGCCGAAACCGCGCTCGTATGCGATCGTCCCGTCCTTGTACAGCCCGACCGCGCAACCCGGAGAATCGGGACTGTCGAACGTGGCAAACACTCTGTCGACATCGGCGGCCCATGCCGGGCGCGCCGGCGCCGCCTGCGGGCCTGGCGCCGCTGCGCGCATCGACACATCCACCAGCACGGTGGTCACAACAACCCACGCCAACAATGCCCAACGGCGCGGCCGGCGGTTCGACATGATGCATCTCCCCTGACTGGATTCCGGCGTTCGCCGGAATGACGACTTGGTGGCGTCATGCCGGCGAGGCGCGGACGCGCGTGCTAGCTCTCGCCTTCGCCTTCGGCGGCGAACCACATGATGTGGCCGCACTGCTCGCAAATGAACGTGTGAGCGGATCGGTTCGCCCAGTCGAAGTTGAAGAACGTGGCCACCCGCGTGTTCAGCAGGTACGCACGGGTGAAGAATTGCGTGCCCTTGCAGATCGGACACGCCAGTTGCCGCCCACGCACCGATCGCGGCGCGGCCTCGTTATCGTGGCTCATCGACTTCCTCCCGCGTCAGGCGGGTCCGCGTCTTCTCCCGTCAGCGGGCGCCGCCGGTCAACTCCGCGACGAGTCTGTCCGCCCCGTACAGCTTCTTGAGTCCCTCGATGATGCCGGCCGAATGCACGCCAATGGCGCGCGACCCTTCGGCGTCGTCAATGTACATGTAGCGATTGGGCAGCTTCTGGATGTTGCTGTCGAAGTTGACGCCCACGACCTCGGCGTTGCGGTTGATGATGGGCGTGCCCGAGTTGCCGCCAATCGTGTCGGCCGTGTAAACGAAGTTGAATGGCGTGGCCAGATCGAGTTTGGTTCGTCCCTCTCGCCAGCGCGCCGGAAGCGTGAACGGTGCCTTCTCGTTGAACGCCGCCGCCCGCTCGTACAGCCCGAAGAACGTCGTCCTGTACGGTACGAGCGTCGAACCCAGCTCGTAGCCGAGGACCGTGCCGAACTCGAACCGCAGGTTCGAGTTCGCATCCGGATAGACGGTCTTTCCGTAGGCGGCAAACCGCGCCCGAGCGATCTTCTCGCCGGCGCTCGACTCGACGCTCTGAATCTTCTCCTCCTGCCAGGCGCGCAGCCCGCGGATGATCGGTTCGACGCGACGCGCCAGATCGATCAGGGGGTCAGTCGACGCCTTGATGGCTGCCGGACCACCTTCGATAAGCGCCTTGCGCGCGGCGACGTCCGTCAGCTTCGTTCCGGCCAGCACCTGTTTCGCCAGGGCGGCTGGTGACTGGCCTCCGAGCGCCGCTTTCACAAACGAATCAGCGGGCCCGAGCGTCTTGAGCCCCTCGTCGAGCCACGCCGTCAACTGCGCCTCCTCCATGTCGAGATAGATGGGCGCCGAGGAAAACAGGCTGAACTTCAGGCCCTCCAGGCGTGCGTCGGTGAATTCCGGATAACGCTGTGTACTCGCCTTCGGGATCTCGTCGGCGTAGCGAACGATGGTCGAGGCCATTCCCGCGAGGCGGGAAGCCGTGAGGTTGGAAAAGGCGATGCGCTTGGCATAGGCAGGAAGCGCCGCGTAGGCCATCGCAATCTGATCCCACGCCGGTGCGTACAGCTTCTGCCACTCGACAGTGGCCGCCACCTTCGCCCGGAGCGCGGATTCGTCACCTTCCTTCTTCTTGAAGATCCGCGGATTCTTCAGCCCATCCTGCTGGCCGATGAGCCGCTTGATGGAGTTCTCGAGCCCCAGTCGCGGCGTCGATCCGCGACGGGCCTGTTCGGCACCGAGCGCCTGATAGCGGACGAGCGCGTCGCGTCGCGACGTCCACACCTGCATCTGGAGGGGGTTGCCAAGATCGCGCTGATACTTGAGCTGGCCGACCGTCAACAGCCGCGCCGTCGCACCCGGGTAGCCCGGGGCGAAGATCAGCTCGCCCTCGGCCGCACCATTTTTCGACCACTTGAGAAAGTGCTCGCTCTTGAGCGGCTGGCCGTTCTCGTACACACGGAAAAGCGTGATGTCGAAGTTCCAGCGCGGATACGTGAAGTTGTCGTAGTCGCCGCCGAAATAGGCGATGTCCTGTTCGGGCGCGAACACGAGCCGGATGTCCGTGTACTTCTTGTTCCGGTACAACCAGTACTCGCCGCCACTGTAGAGCGTGATGACCTCGCACTTGAGGCCGGTCTGCACCGAACATTCCTTCTCGACAGTGGCCATCTCAGCCTTGCGCTGGGCATTCGCGTCCTTGTCGGTCGCGCCGGCCTTCACGGCCCCTTGCACGCGTTTGGTCACCTCCTCGTAGGACACCAGCACGTTCGCCTCGAAGTCGGTGCACGTGAGTTCCCCTTCGCGCGTCGCGGCGTAGAACCCGTCCTTGATCAGATCGCGCTGCGGCGTCGAGAGCTTCGCGACCTGGTCGCGGCCGACATGCTGGTTGGTGAGCAGCAGACCGTCCGGCGACACAAACGAGGCCGATGCGCCCGAGACACGCACCGCCGACAGCCGGATGTGCTCGAGCCACTGATCGGTGATGTCGAACCCGTACTTCTCCTTGATGAGTTTTCGCGGCGGGTTGTCGAAGGTCCACATGCCCTCGTCGCCGACTAGACCAGTGACTGTCACCGCGAGGATGACGGCAACGAGCGAGATGAACACGGCGCGTTTCATGATGGCTCCAAGGAGGCGATGTGGCGGATCTTGCTTCCGGCTTCCTATTTCCCCGCATCCAGATGATTCCAGTTCAGGATCGCGTTGAAACCGAGGAAGAACGTCCCCTGCGTCTGGAAGCGCCAGAACGGCCGGATGGCGAACATCACGACATGGCCCGCGCCGATGGGCGAGTCGATGACCTGGGCGCGCCCGGCGAGCGCCTCGCCGCCCACCAGCACGCCCGACAACAGCATGTCGTCAGCGTTGAGCGGAAACCGCAGGATCACGCGCGGGGCATCCGCGCCAGCCGCGAAACCGCCACCCCTGCCGCCGCCAACCGCTTGCCCTGAGCCTGTCGAAGGAGCTTGCCCTGAGCTTGTCGAAGGATCCCACGGCGACAGTCTCTGGGTCGCGGCCGCGTTCGGCGACACGTTCATTCCCACGCCGGGAATCTGCGCGCCACCACCGCCACCCCCACCACCTCCACGACCGCCACCGCCGCCACCGCCCACGGCCAGCACCGGATCCTGGCTGAAGTACACCGGGATCTGCGCCCCGTCGTAGCCATACATGATCGGGCTCTTGGCGTCGGCCACGATCCCGCGCATGATCGAGCCCCGCACGAACAGACCCTGCGGGCTCTCGATGGTGACGCCGCTGACGAGGTTATAGTCGGGGAAGATCGTCGACGTGGCGCCCTCGGTGATGAGCAGTCCGCCTTCCTTGACGAACTGGTAGAGATTCATCAGGCCCTCAAAGCCCATCCCGCCGCGGATGTCATCGGCCTGATCCTGCACGCCGAGATTCGGCGTCAACTCGGACTTCTTGTACGGCACCGGATCGGCGCCGGTCTTCGGGATCCCGTTGACCTGCGACTGCGCCGTGCCGCCGACGTGCGGAAAGACGATGACGTCGTACCTCGCGTGGAGGTTGCCCTCGCGCAGCTTGATGTCGCCAAAGTAGGTGTACGGCACGCCAAACGCGTCAAACGCTCCCCGCACCCATCCTTCATTCTGCGTGTTCGACCACGAGTGCACGTACCCGATGCGTGGCACGTCCAGGTTGTGCGTCTTGACGCCTGGAGCCGCAGCCACGGCCCATGCCGACAGCCCGAGATCCTTGAGCGTCGCGTCGAGTTTCGCGCGATCCCCGCTCGGGATGATGAACGCCCCGGCCTTGAACTTGTGGCCGCCGGCCTCGAAGTCCTCTTCGGCGGCCTGCATCTTCACATCGGCATGCTTGAAGCGGAACGTCACGATGCTGTTGTCGCTCGTGTGATCGACGATGACCACCGGCCCCGTGCCCTCAATGCCGCCCGGCGCCTTCACATCAGCCGCGATGAACGCCATCGGCTGGTCGAGCACGTTCTTCTCACCCACCGGCACCACCGACACATTCCGCATCAGCTGCATCGTCCACCCGGTGTCGTCGTAGGGACGGGGGTTGGCGGGCGCGTAGTTCTGCAGGCTGAAGTACATGTCAGCCATCGTGCGGTACGGTTGATCGGCGCGGACGACGTAATCGCCTGCCGCCACACTGACGGATCCCGCCTTGAACGCGGCGTTGGCGCGCGAGATCTCGAGGCCCTGGCGCCGGAGTGCATTGACGAGATCGGCAGCCTCAGCCTTGCGCCGCTGTGTGGCCGGGATGACCCAGGCATACGGGGCCTGCGTCTTGCCCTTGTCGAGCGCGCGCTTGTTCTTGAGCCAGTAGTTCTCGAGGAACATCTCGCGGTTCTTTGCCACGTAGTTGAGTGCGATCAGCAGCGCCGATTCCTGGATGTTCGTGTTGTTGCGCGGGCCCCACTTAATCTGCGGGAGCGGCGGATTCGCGCGGTACCATTCCCGGCTGGTGGCGTTGGGGCCCATCCGCAGGTTCTCGACGATGTCCGGACCGTAGCTCTGAACCTCGTAGAAGCGGCCCACCGCGTTCTTCGTGTGGGCGATGAAGAACATGTAGTTGGGCACCCAGCCGTCGTAGAAGCCGTAGGTCCACACGCCGGGCACGTTGCGCTTGGCCATCTCCATCACTTCGGTGTTGGCCAGCGCCCACCACTCGTTGATGGTGATCGCGTCAACCGCTTCGTTGTACGGCCCGGTGCCGGTCGATGCGTAGAGGTAGTTCGACGCTTCGTGCAGGTCGTGAAGAATGGTCGGCTTCCACTCGAGGAACGTCTTGTTGACGTTCTGGGTGAGCTTGAGCATCTGGCCCATCGCGTCGCGGTTGTCGTCGTGCGCGACGTACTTGCCCCAGTACACGAGCGGCGGCCGCTGCTTGCCGGTCTTCTTGCCGTAGTAATAGGTGTCGACGTGCTTCTCGCGGCCGTCAACTTCAACGACCGGCGTGATGAAGACAATCACGTTGTTGCGGATATTCTGGATGAACGGCGTCTCTTCGACCGCCAGGCGATACGGCAGTTCGATGAGCATCTCGGGGCCGCCGGTCTCGCCCGAGTGCATGCCGGCCGTCACCCAGTAGATGGGCTTCGACGTCTTGATGAGCAGCTGCGCCTGGGCCTCTGTCGTCTTGCGGGGATCGGTCAGAGCCGCGAGATTGGCCTTGTAGGTGTCAAGCGTCTTGATCGTCTGCTCGTCGGCCACCGCGAGCAGCACCATGTCGCGGCCTTCCTCGGTCTTGCCAATCGTCCAGTACTTGAAGCGCGGCGACGCCTTGGCGAGTGCCTCGTAGTAGCGCTGGATGTCTTTCGCGTAGGTGAGTTCGCCGGGTGTTCCAGGGATGCGGCCCAGGAACTTGAGCGGCGACGGGATCTTGTCGCTCGCCGGCATGTGGTCTACCAGGTCCGTGCTGATCCGCGGATCCTGCGTGTACTCCTTGATCAGCTTCGTGTAGGCCTCGTCCAGCTTCTGGGCGGGCGCGGTCTTGGGCGCCTGGGCCGGCACCATCAGCGCTGCGCAGAGGACGAGCGCGCAGGCAAGGAAGGTGCGTGTGCCGATTCGGCGGGAGATGGCCGCTTTCATGGTGTTTTCTGCTCCTCTCGAGCGAAACGTGAACGGGAGCCGCGACAACTGCCGGGCCAGGCCCGCGTCAGTGGGACGTTGCAGGCGTGCAATCGGGCGTTATAGCACAGGATGCGGCGGAGACGTTAGCGGCACGGTGGCCGATAAACGGCATGGCGGCAAGCGGCGTGGCGGCGGCGTGGCGCCACGCCGGTTTGTGGGCTATATTGGGGCCGCCCCGGGCATGCCGACCATGCACCGCATCTATCCTCCTGGTCGCGTTGGCCATGTGTTCCGCAACGGACGGCACTGGACCGCTCTCGCGGTCCTGGCCTTCGCATCGGTCGTCTTCGCGGGCGACCGGGCGCGGTCCGCGATTCCCTCACCGGTCATCCTGTACGCCTCGCGCCCGGCCCCAGCAACCCAGGGTTTGACCGCCGACTATCGGATTGCGCGGCTGCGCGCCTGGACGGACGCCGTCTATCAACACCGACCAGGCGCAGCCGATGCGCCGGTGTTGGCGATCCTGCGATGGCAGCAGCGCGAGCTCGTGTCGGTCCTGGACGATGTTCGGGATCTTCTGAGCCGGCTGGCCGCGGTCTACACCCGCGGCCGCGGGGCGGGCAACCGGTTGTTCGTCACCCTTGCTGACGCGTCGTTCACGATGCAGGACGTCAAGTCGATGCTACGCCTGACGGAGGATGAGATCACACATCGCGACCCGACTCGCTTCGTCAAGCGAGCGGCGATCCTGCAAATGGACGCGGCCATCGTCATCGGCACCGAAGGCGTCGCATACCAGACCCGTGCCCCGGTGTCGGATCCATCCGCGTTGATCGTGGCCAACGACGGCCAGAGCGCGGGCAGAGTGTTTGTCAACGAGCACTGGGCATTCGGGCGCATGCTGCTCAAGGGCGTCCAGCCGGATCCCGCCCGCGACGAGATGGTGAGACTCTGGTACTGCACCGCGGCCGCTGCGCTGCATAGCCAGTCCGCGTTCGGCGATCTCGCCATCCATCTCGCCGCCGCGCAGTCGCTCTTCCGGAACGACGCCGATCTCCTCTTCTACAACGGCGCCATGCACGAATCGTTCTCGGGCGAGCGGATCCAGACAGTGGTCCGGGAGCTCGTCACTTCGAAGGGCGCGCGGCCGAACGTGCCGAATGCGGACACCGAGCGGGCGCTGGCCGCGTCGTTCTTTGAGCAGGCGCTCGAACGAAACCCCGATCTGGTCGAGGCCCGGCTGCGACTCGGGCGCGTGCGCGGGCTCCAGGGCCGCCACGACGAAGCCGTGTCCCATCTCAGGTTGGCGCTGGCGGCCACCGGCGACACGCTCCTCCAGTACTACGGTCAGCTGTTCCTCGGGCGCGAAGAAGTCGCGCTCGGGCATCGCGCCCAGGCACAGGCGGCCTTCGAGCGCGCCGCCGCGCTGTACCCGCGCGCACAGTCCCCGCGCCTGGCGCTCAGCCAGTTGGCACGCGCTGCGGGTGACCGGGCCGGGGCCCTCGCATCGTTGCGCCAGGTCCTGCGTGGCTCCGCCACCACCGAGGACGATCCCTGGTGGTTGTACGACACGGCGGCGGGCCGCCACATGAATGTCCTGCTCGCCGAACTGTGCAAGCCGTTCCTGGCGGGAGTCGACCGATGATCTGGCGCCGCCCGCTGGCCGTAGTCCTCCTGGTGGCCGCGATGCCGATTGTCGCCCACGCGCAGAAGCCGACGTTCGCGAGCCGGGTGGAAGCCGTGCGCGTCGACGTCCTCGTCAGGGAGCGGGGGAAGCCAGTCCGTGGCCTTGGCCCGGGCGATTTCGAAGTGTTCGACAACGGCATCCGGCAGGAGGTGGACCTCGTCAGCTTCGAGCAACTGCCGCTCAATGTGGTTCTCACGCTCGACATGAGCGAAAGCGTGATCGGCGAGCGCCTCCAGCACCTTCGGGCCGCCGGCCGGGCGCTCCTGGTCGGGTTGAGGAAGGGCGACCAGGCCGCGCTCGTCGGCTTCGGCCAGTCAGTCACCCTGGGCGCGGACCTGACCACGGACATCGGGCGCGTGCGCGCCGCGCTCGACCACGAGCAGTCGCTCGGCAACACGTCGCTCGTCGACGCGAGCTACGCCGGGATGATGATCGGGGAGTCGGACGTCGGCCGGGCTCTGGTGATCGTGTTCAGCGACGGCCTCGACACTTCCAGCTGGCTCGAGCCCGACGCCGTGCTCGGCATCGCGAAGCGGTGCGACGCGGTCGTCTACGCTGTCTCGGTGGGCCGATCGCAAAGGGCGGGGTTCCTGAGCGAGCTCAGCGAGCAGACGGGCGGACGATTGTTCGAAATCGAATCGACGAAAAACCTGAGTGCGGTTTTTCTCGAAATGCTTGACGAGTTTCGCCAGCGCTACGTGGTGGGCTACTCGCCGGCCGGCGTCCCCATTGACGGGTGGCACAAGCTCACCGTGCGCGTGAAGGGCCGGGATGCCGCGGTGAAGGCGCGGCCGGGGTACCTTGCGGGCAAGTGAGCAGCTTTTCGCGGGATTCCGGTTTGCGCCGGAATGACCACCGTTCGTCATGCCGGCGGAAGCCGGCATCTGGAGTTTCTACATTTGCGTCGGTATGTGATATATAGTGTTGACATACCGACTCTGTTGTGGCATCCTGCGGGTACGATCACCGCAGGAGCTGCCTATGCCCGACGACTCGCTCAAAGACCTGATTCTTGGCACGGTGGA